>NZ_JRNX01000388.1 GCF_000786645.1 Halobacillus sp. BBL2006 | reverse complement strand
CAAAAACAAAAATAAAAGCTATTATGTAAATCTAAACCAATTAACTTAGAGAATATGCGGCCATTGGGAAATTTACTTGCATGAATTTCACCAAGAGCACCCTCAACTCATAAATATTATTTAAATATAAAAAGACCTCCCTTACAAAAGAGAGGTCTTTTAGTTTAAGATAATTGCTGAAGTACAAGCTTATTGACCTTGGAGCCATCAGCTTTGCCTTTAATCTTGGGCATTACAGCGCTCATGACTTTACCCATGTCACCCTTAGAAGTCGCTCCTACTTCTTCAATTGTTTCTTTTACGATTTCTTCAAGTTCTTCATCTGTCAGCTGTTTCGGCATGTATACTTGCAAAATCTCGATTTCTTGTTCGAGTTCTTCTACAAGATCTTCACGTCCAGCTTCTTTGAATTCTTGGAGGGAATCTTTCCTCTGCTTTACCTCACGAGATAAAACAGTCATTTCTTCTTCTTCAGATAATGAGTCTTTCCCCAGCTTTATGGCTTCATTCTGAAATGAAGCTCTGACCATGCGAATCGTAGACAATCGTTTCTTGTCACGTGCCTTCATAGCTGTTTTCATATCCTGGGTGAGACGTTCTGTAATAGTCATCTCATTCAACACCCTCTTAAATTACTTGCGCTTTCTAGCCGCCTCAGACTTTTTCTTACGGCGTACGCTAGGCTTATCGTAATATTCACGCTTACGATATTCAGCTAATGTACCACTTTTTGATACACCGCGCTTAAAGCGACGAAGAGCATCTTCAAGAGACTCGTTTTTACGAACGCGAGTTGTATTTGACATGCAATTTCCCTCCCTCCGAAGCAAAAAAACTGTTTCTCTCGTATGGGAACGTCCCATACCTTTGACAATTATATTATAAGGTGTAGGTATGGTCAACTTTTTTATAGTTAAATTAATCAGGAATTTCCTGTTGTTCTGCCGAGTGATGGAAATTTTTTAAATATAGCTCCATCGCTTGAAATCCAGTAAATTCACCGTCATTACCGCATCGTTGATCAGACCCTAACAATAAACCGAATACTGCAGAGAGCATTCGGTGAATTTTTTTATATTAATAATCTGATGTACCTTGTTTCCCGTTAACGATCGCGATTCCAGAAGATGCTCCGATACGAGTCGCTCCTGCTTCAATCATTGCTTTAGCACCCTCGTAGTCACGCACACCCCCGGAGGCTTTCACACCCATGTCTGGACCCACAGTTTTGCGCATCAAGCTGATATCCTCCACTGTCGCACCTCCACCAGAGAATCCTGTTGAAGTTTTTACATAGTCAGCTCCAGCTGCTTTAGCTAGCTTGGAAGCTGTTACTTTCTCATCCTCAGAAAGAAGAGAAGTTTCGATGATCACTTTGACAAGCGCTTTCCCTTCCGCTTCGCGAACAACAGCTTCGATATCTGCTTGTACGACGTCTGTATTTCCGGATTTTAGCTCTCCAACGTTGATGACCATGTCCACTTCAGTGGCACCTTTCTCAATCGCCTGACGTGTTTCAAAAGCTTTTGTCTCTTTTGTTGTTGCGCCCAAAGGAAAACCGATGACAGTACAAACTTTAACATCTGTATCTTTTAGAATATCAAAGCAATTCTCCACCCAGTGAGGATTCACACAAACGGAAGCAAAGTGATGTTCTTTTGCTTCTTCACAAATTTGAGTGATTTTTTCTTTTGGAGTATCAGGCTTTAATTGTGTATGATCAATCATTTTCGCTAGATTTTGTTCCATAATATTTATCTTCCCTTCACAAAAAAGTAAGTTGTTCGTACAACTATTGTATCATAGCATGAAAGCGCTGAAAACGCGAGCATCTAAAAGCTGGAAGTATCATGTTTCTTCCAGCTGGTAAGACAGGCTGGAGAGAAAATAAAGGGGAGCTGTTTCCATACGTAAAATTCTGGGACCGAGTCGTACAGAAGAAAAATTGTTTTCTCTCAGCTGAGTAACTTCATGATCTGTGAAGCCGCCTTCCGGACCAAAAACAATCATAATTCCATCTCCGCTCTTTACTTCGCTAAGTATTGAAGATAGGGGATTACGCCTGTTTTGTCGCGCTTCATCTTCGTAAGCAAACAAACAAAGATCATGTTTCGCGGCCAAATCTATGAGATCATCTAAAGTGTGAAGACTAAGAACCTCAGGAACGTGCACCCTTTCAGACTGTTCACTGGCTTCTTTTGCAATCTTACTCAAACGGTGGGTTTTCTTTTCTGCCTTTTTATCATCCCATTTGGCTACTGATCTTTCAGCCTGATAAGGTACGAAAGTAAAAGCACCTAGCTCTGTGCCTTTTTGCACAACTTGATCCATCTTATCGCCTTTTCCAAGGCTTTGTACGATCGTAACGCGGGCTGGTAACTCACTGTATTCCTCTAACCACTCCAAAATGTCACATTCAATCTTATCGATTGCTACATTCGTAATCACACACTTGGCTGCCCCTCGTTCTGGATGGACAGCTACCAAATGGTCTCCATCCTGCATACGCATTACTCGGGAAATATGGTGGACATCTTCACCAATTACAACCACTTGATTCTCTTTCCAATTTTTACTTTCCACAAAATATCTTTGCATGAATTGGTCACCTTTATTCTGGTTTTCTTGCGACGATACTAACCCAGTCTTCCATTTTATTCGTTTCTATAATTTCAAAACCTGAGTCAATTAGTTTGCTGCGTACTTCTTCTTTTTTACCGGAAATAATTCCTGAGGTTATAAAATACCCACCAGGCTTTACAACTCGATAAGCATCATCTGTAAAGCGCACGATAATCTCCGCCAAAATATTGGACACAATCAAATCTGCTTCTATATCAACACCGGAAAGCAGGTCGTTCAATTTAGAAGTTACCCGATCCTCAACATTATTTAATTTCGCATTGTTCATCGTGCTTGTTACAGCGATATCGTCAAGATCAAAGGCATGGGAGTGACGAGCTCCCAGTAAGATGGAGGCGACACTTAAGATACCTGAACCTGCTCCTACATCTAACACGAGATCATCTTTTTCTAAGTATTGCTCCAGCGCTTGAATACTAAGCACAGTCGTTGGATGAGTTCCTGTTCCAAAGGCCATTCCAGGGTCCATCTCAATAATGATCTCATCACTGGAAACGGGTGTATATTCTTCCCACGTAGGAATAATCGTGATTTTTTCAGAAATTTTTACGGGCTTATAGTATTTCTTCCAAGCGGTAGCCCAATCTTCTTCATTAATTTCACTCACTGTAACTGCATTATGACCGAGATCGATATCAAATTCTGATAGATGAGTGATGGATTGCTTAATTTCTTCGACCGTTTCCGCTAAAAAACTGTTCACGGGAAGATATGCCTTCACATAAACGCCTTCTTCAGGATAGTCATCAGGGTTCAATTCGTAGATTTCTCCAAGGGGAGCATGGTCTCTTAACAGATCTCGAGGGTCTTCAATGACGACACCACTGGCGCCGGATTCGTGTAAGATGTTTGAGACGGGTTCAATAGCCTCATTGGTAGTATGAATACAGATTTCGGACCATTTCATTGTGATCAACTCACTTTACTTTTTTTTCAAAAAGAAAGTGCCTGCACGAAGGTAGGGAATATTCCAATTTGAAAAACCCTGAGAACCGTTTCGTTGCAGACACTCTCCTCTTAGCTTTATTTATTAGTCACCTTTAAATGCACGCTTCATGCGCTCAAAGAAATTTCCATGCTGTTCGTCTGTCGCTTCGTTTCCACTTATATCATTGAACTCGCGTAATAGATCTTTTTGGCGATCCGTTAAGTTCTTAGGTGTAATTACTTTTGTTTTCACATGCTGGTCGCCTTGAC
>NZ_JRNX01000039.1 GCF_000786645.1 Halobacillus sp. BBL2006 | reverse complement strand
ATTCCGAGGAACTGCTCTCCTTCATTTCTACTTCTGAAGAACTGCTCTCTTCTATGATTACTTGCTGAGAGCTGCTTTCAGAAGGAACTTCTGCCATCACTTGATTATGACCAAAAAACTCTCCAAAACTTTGAGATTTCTTATAATACCACCGGCCATCGTCTTCCTCTTCTTCTTGTTTGTATTCATCTCTGTAATCGTTATTTAATTGGATAACGGGCGCTTCTCTTTCTGGAATGACCGGGTGATCCACTTCCTCGTTTGCTTCCGGGTAATCATAAGGTCCAACCGTTGCTGATTCGTCAAATTGAGGAGCGTTTTCAGCTTTTGTCTCTTTTTCTTCAATTCCGTTAATATTCAACTGGGCATGTAACCTAAGTTGATGGTTGGCCGGTAATTCATAATCAAAACTTTCAATATCGACAAGTACATCATCTAAATTAGATACTCTTTCCAACGGAACGGTAATTTCTACTGGAAAAGAGTGCGAAAAGTAACTGACTCCTTCTTCTCCTTCTTCTACTTGATTCATCATTCTTGCAGACTGAACAGGTGCATCATTATATAAGGTCTGCTCCTGTACCGCTACATATTCTCCAGCTAGATCAACCGTACCTCTCAAGCAAACTTCATCTCCGCAATCTTCTATCGAAATTTCAGGTTCTAGGGAAATACCTATCAATTCACGTACGCCCTGTCCTTCCTTGAACCACAAAGACTCATCTAAATAAAATGAGAATACATTATGTTTATTCTGCAATGTTCGGTCCCCTCCCAAAAATAATAAACAATACTCTCTACAACCACCTTATGCGAGAATTGTAATTATATACGTAGGGGGAGAAAACCATATAAAAAAGGCAGGAGAAATCGTTCTCCTGCCTTTAAAGCTTTTGTTTATATAGAAGCGAATACTTTTTCTGCTGCTTCAATTGTTTTTTCAATATCATCATCTGTATGTTTTACAGATAAGAACAGTCCTTCAAATTGAGAAGGTGGTAAATAAATTCCTTCTTCAATCATTCCCTGATAATAACGAGTAAACAACTCTAAATTTGAATGGTTGGCTGTTTCAAAGTTGATGACAGGTTCGTTCGTAAAGAAAAATCCGACCATGGACCCAGCCCTGTTGACTGTCAACGGAATATTATATTTCTCTGCCGCCTGCTGATAGCCCTCTATTAGTCGATCTACCTTTTTATTGATGGATAAATAGGCTTCGTTCGTCATCGCTGAAAGTGTTTCATAGCCAGCTGTCATAGCCAGTGGATTTCCGGACAATGTGCCAGCCTGATAAATATCACCAACAGGAGCTACGCGTTCCATAATCTCACGTTTTCCTCCGTAAGCACCCACTGGAAGCCCACCTCCAATGACTTTTCCAAGACACGTCATATCCGGCGTGACGCCGTAATGCCCCTGGGCACTGTGGAAACCGACACGGAAGCCTGTCATGACCTCATCAAAGATTAAAACCGTACCATTCTCTTCCGTTAACGTACGGAGGCTTTGAAGGAATTGTTCTTCCGGGGGTACTACGCCCATGTTCCCTGATACAGGCTCAATGATGACCGCTGCTAAATCATCTCCGTATTGTTCGAATACGTAGCGAACGCTTTCAAGGTCATTATAAGGTACTGTAATGGTGTTCTGAGCAATCGATTCAGGGACACCTGGAGAATCAGGTAAACCTAATGTTGCGACACCAGATCCTGCTTTAATTAACAAGGAGTCTCCGTGACCATGATAATTTCCTTCAAATTTCAGGATCTTATCACGACCTGTGTAGCCACGAGCGACACGTAACGCACTCATCGTCGCTTCCGTACCTGAGTTTACCATTCGCAGCATTTCGATGGATGGCACTCTCTCTATAACCAGTTCGGCGAGTTTGTTTTCCATTTCCGTAGGTGTGCCGAAGCTCGTCCCATTTTCTGCAGCCTTTTTCAACGCTTCCGTCACATTCTCGTCTGCATGACCTAAAATAAGAGGACCGAAACTCAAGACATAATCGATATACTCATTTCCATCGATATCATACATCTTCGAGCCTTTCCCTTTTTCCATAAAAATCGGGTCCATATTCACAGATTTAAATGCACGTACGGGTGAATTGACTCCACCGGGCATGAGGTCAACAGCTTTTTTATAAGCTGCTGATGAACGATCAAAATTCTTCATAGCGTCGCATCCTTTCAAAATAAATAATTTATTGATTCAACCATTTTGCTGCATCTTTAGCAAAGTACGTAATAATTAGATCGGCGCCTGCTCTCTTCATCGAAGTAAGCTTCTCAAGTACAATCTCTTGTTCATTGACCCAGCCGTTCTGCGCTGCAGCCTTGATCATAGAGTACTCTCCACTCACATTGTAGGCAACGAGTGGAAGGTTAAAACGATCTTTCACTTCTCTCATGATATCTAAATAAGCTAAGGCAGGTTTGACGATTAAGAAGTCTGCCCCTTCCTCAACATCGGACTCTGCCTCTCTAATTGCCTCCAAACGATTAGAGGGATCCATTTGATACGCTCTCCGGTCACCGAATTGTGGGGAACTATGGGCCGCGTCACGGAATGGACCATAGAAGGAGGAGGCATATTTCACAGCATAAGACATGACAGGAATATGGCTAAACCCGGCTTCATCTAATCCTTGACGAATAGCAGCAACAAAACCGTCCATCATGTTAGAAGGAGCAATAATATCCGCGCCGGCTTGAGCCTGGCTCACGGCAGTTCTCGTTAAGTATTCGAGAGATTCGTCATTCGCAATGTCACCATCACGTACAATCCCGCAGTGCCCATGATCTGTATACTGACAGAGGCAAGTATCTGCTACAACCGTCAGGGAAGGCGTCTCTTCTTTAATCTGGCGAATCGCTCTCTGGACGATTCCTTCTTCATGATAAGCCTGGCTTCCCACTTCATCTTTCTCTCCAGGAACACCAAAGACAATGACAGATCGAATATTCAATCGCACAAGCTCATTCATTTCTTCTGTCAGGTGATCCAGAGACACGTGATGAACTCCCGGCATGGAAGGAACTTCTTTTCTAATCCCTTCGCCTTCAACCACAAAGATCGGGTAAATAAGGTCTTCTGTACGCAGATGCGTCTCTCTTACCAACGCTCTCATAGACTCTGTCCGGCGAAGGCGGCGATGACGTTTAAAATGTAAATCTTGCATATTATCGTTTCCCTTCTTCACAAAAATACTGAATCATTCGTTCAACCATATGGTCAATTGTATACTGCTCTGGGGTCATAACCTTCTTGAAACCGGACCGCTCCGCTTTTTCAGCTGTCGTCGGTCCAATGCAAAAGCAAGGAAGACCTTTTCCGTTGGCTTGTGTCCCTTTTACAAGGGCCATATAAGCCTGTATGGTCGAAGGACTCGTAAACGTAAGTGCATCAAGTTCTTCACGTTTTAACATGTCCAAAAGCTTACGCTGATCATCTTTCACTAGTAGCGTATCATAGACAGTAATGGATTGAAAAAACACTTGCTTTTCTTCAAAAATTTGAGGAAGAACATCCTTCGAGCGGTTTCCCCTTACGTACAAAACCGGTCCTTCCTCATACCTATCTTTAAAAAATTCCTTCCCCATCGTTTTGGCATCGAATGCGGTCGGCATAAAGTCCGCTTCATAACCGAACGAACGAAGCATCTGTTCCGTTTTCTTTCCAATAATTGCAAAACGCAATGTTACAGGTACAGGAACACCCTTACGCTTCATCAAATCGAAAAAAAACTTCACGCCATTGGAGCTTGTTAAAAACACCCAGGAATAGTCGTGAAGTCTTGTTAGAATATGATGATTCTCCTTTGTATCATTCAATTGAAAAGTAAGGAGAGGAGTCAACACAGCCACTCCCCCCTCCTCTTCGATTCGATCAGAAAAGGTACTTGCCTGGGATTTCCCTCGAGTAACGAGTACTTTCTTCCCTGCAAGTGGCTCCATTATTGATCATACTCCTCTTTTGCTCGATCGACGATCTCCTGCGCTCCCTGCGCTTTCAAACGATCAGCAGCTAGCTTGCCGACTTCAATTGGATCTGTCCCGCTTACGGTTTCGTGCAGAATAGTTTTGCCATCAGGTGAACCAACTAAAGCCGACAAAATTATCTCCTCACCTTTACAGTATGCGTATCCGCCGATCGGTACTTGACAGCCTCCGTTCAGATCGTGGAGAAATTTACGTTCAGCTGCGACGGTCGTTTGTGTGTATTCGTGATTGAGTTTCATAAGATAGTCTCGAAGTTCCGAGTCATTTTCACGGCACTGGATCGCTAAAGCACCCTGGCCAACAGCAGGCACACAAACATCTGGTTCAAGGTATTCAGTTACTACATTGTCATCCCAGCCCATTCGCTTCAATCCGGCAGCGGCAAGAACGATCGCATCGTAGTCTTCTTCCTTCAACTTACGCAGACGCGTATCAATGTTCCCGCGAATCCATTTGATTTCAAGGTCAGGTCGGACAGCTTTGATTTGGGAACCCCTTCTCAGGCTGCTTGTTCCGACAATGGCCCCTTCTGGTAAATCTTTAAGAAGGACATTTCCATTGGATACAAATGCATCACGGTGATCTTCACGAATCGGTACAGACGCCACGATCAAACCTTCTGCTACCACCGCAGGCATATCTTTCATACTATGAACGGCCATATCGATTTCACCATCGTACATCGCTTGTTCAATTTCTTTGATGAATAAGCCTTTGCCTCCGACCTTGGATAACGTTACATCGAGGATTTTATCCCCTTTCGTTGTAATCCGTTTAATTTCAAATTCGTAAGATGGATCAATGTTCTTCAGTTGTTCGATCACCCATTCTGTCTGAGTAATCGCTAGTTTACTTTTTCTTGAACCGATGACGATCTTTCTCACACTACTTCCTCCTCAACACTAAAAATGGAAATTCGATAAAGAACCGAATAAAAAGAAATTGATCAATAAAAATAGAAAAGCGGCTGAATTGAATAAAGATATGATTCGCCCCTGATAGCCTTTCACTACTCTCAATATCAAATAAACGATATAGACAAGCAGGACTAAAAGCGAACCTAATGTCTTAGAATCATACCAATAAAAAGGGTCCGGAGAAACATACCCCCATGTGACCCCTAGAATAATCGCAATCAGCAATAAGGGAACTCCTAAAATGACAGCGATATAGGAGAAATGATCAAGTTTCGTAAGATCACCTAGACGGAATAGCTTGGTATTCCATTTCTTTTGCTTAAGCAACCGGTACTGCAATAGATACATGATCGAAAAAATGAATGACAATGTAAAAAAGCCGTACGATACAATCGCCAGACTGATATGCACGACAAGCATTTCATTGACGAGCTGTACCCCCTGATTTTTCAAATCCGTTTGCGCTCTCGTTGAAATGTGAAGGAGCATAACTAGAAACCCAACGACATTCGTAAAGAATACGAGGAAATCAACTCTGAACAACCGGTTGATCAGCAGAGAAAAGGTAACGAGAATCCAGGCATAAAAGTAAAGCCCGTCATAAACAGTCATGATTGGAAAATTCTCTTTAATCAGCACCTGAGTTAATAAAAAAAAGGTTTGTAAACCCCAAACCATACTAAGTAACCAGAAGGCCATCCGATTGGCCCTCCGGTTATTTTGAACAAAATCTATGAAGTATCCAATTAAACTTAACCCATAAAGTAACAAAATAAGTTCATAGACCCATTTAAAATCCAACATAGGGACGTCCACCCTTATGAATGAGCAATTGAATTAATCACAGGGAAAGAGTCACCAGCTTCTTCGTTATGCTTTTCTGAAGAGGCATTCTTCTTCTCCTGCTGTTTAATCTCTGTTTCCACTTGCTCTTCAATTCCAAAGATTTTTGTGAACAAGCGCAGTGTTTCTTCTGAATCTGGCTGGGCAGCTAATTCTTTCGCCTGCAGGATCGGATCTTTCAACATTTGATTGATGATGCTTTTCGTATGCTTACTGAGTACTTTCCGTTCTCGATCTGAAAGCTCAGGCATCTTACGCTCTATGCTCTTCATCGTCTCTGCCTGGATTCCAAGAGCTTTAGAACGCAAAGCAGCAATGACAGGGACAACTCCGATCGTTTGCAACCACTGCTTGAATTCAACGATTTCTGCTTCAATCATGATTTCAATTTCCTCAGCCGCTTGTTTACGCATCGCTAAATTTGCATCAACGATTCCTTGAAGATCATCAATATCATAAAGGAAGACACTCTCTAAGCTCTCCATAGCAGGATCCAAGTCTCTTGGGACCGCTATATCTACAAAGAAAAGCGGTTTTCCTTTTCTTCGGCGATGAATCGGCTCCATACGCTCACGAGTGATGACATACTCTTTTGATCCAGTGGAGCTGATAACGATATCTGCGTCTGAAAGAACTGCATCCAGGCTTTCCATCGTCATCGCTTGTCCATTAAATTGATCGGCTACAACTTGCGCTTTAGAGAACGTACGGTTCACTACCGATACTTTTCGCACGCCTGAACCATGCAGGTTTTTAGCTGCAAGTTCACCCATCTTCCCAGCACCTACGATAACGATATGCTTGTTCACCAGATCACCAAAAATTTTACGCGCCAACTCAACGGCAGCATAACTCACCGAAACGGCATTTTCGCCGATTTCGGTATCTTTGTGCGCTTTTTTAGCCATTGTAATGGCATGCTTGAATAGTTGATTAAAAATCGTGCCCGTTGCCCCAGCTTCCTGGGCACGCATAAAGGATTGTTTCATCTGCCCCAGGATCTGTGTTTCTCCCAGTACCATTGAATCGAGACCAGAAGTCACACGCAGCAAATGCTCAATCGCACCATCCGTTTCATAAAAAGAAAGGTAAGAAGAAAACTCTTCTTTGTCTACATTAAACCAGTCAGCCAAAAACTGCTTAATGTAATAACGGCCCGTATGCAGCTGGTCGACCACTGCAAAAATTTCCGTACGATTGCATGTAGAAATAATTACATTCTCCAACACACTTTTTCGAGCGTTTAATTGAATCATCGCCTCTTCAACGTGTTGTTCAGAGAATGTAAGCTTTTCTCGAATTTCCACAGGGGCTGTTTTATAATTCAGACCTACAGCTAAAATGTGCATCACATCTACCCCCATTAAACGTTCCAGACTTATCACATATCAATCATTATAACATGAAACCGTATAAATTTTTCTGTTAAAATTTGAACAGAATTTGAAACTATTATGATACGATAATGTTACATGATACATAAATCATTACTATTATTTTAGAACAAATTTAAATTATAATCCGTTTGTAATATACCAAAACAAGCGTGAATGCGCAAGGAATCGACATCTTTTCTTACTTCAGAAGGACGTGATACAGATGAAAAAACAAAATTCTTTCTTAGGCTTTTTACTTGTTGGATTTGGCCTCTATTTTTTACTTCGCCAGTTCAATATTCCCTTATTAAACCAATTCTACTCATGGCCGACCTTGCTCATGATTGCGGGTGTCGCATTTTTATTACATAGCTATATGACGAAAGATTATTCGAATATATTTACGGGCGCCCTGCTCCTCGGCTTCGGAATTCACTTTCACGGGATTACCCACTTTGCTATTTGGATTGATCACTGGAGTATGTACCTTCTGATAATCGGTATAGCTTTTCTCTTACAATATCAAAAGACAAAGAAAGGTCTCATTCCCGCTCTTGTCCTTTTGGGGATCGCTTTGTTTGCCTTACTCGTCCCTACCGCTCCTTCGTGGTTCAGTTGGATCCAATTAGTTTTTCAATGGATTGAACGCTTCTGGCCAGTGGTATTGATCGTATTCGGTTTCTACTTGCTAAAAAAGAAATAAAATTAAAACCCGCTATGAGTGATAGCGGGTTTTAATTTTATAAAATAGAGCTTAAGAAAGCTTGTGTACGTTCCTCTTTCGGATTCTCAAAAATATCCTTAGGAGCTCCCGTTTCTACGATTTTTCCATCGTGCATGTAAACGACTCGGTCCGCTACCTCACGGGCAAAGCCCATTTCGTGCGTAACGACCACCATCGTCATCCCTTCTTGAGCTAAAGTCTTCATGGTTTGCAGTACTTCCCCTACAAGCTCAGGGTCGAGCGCAGAAGTCGGTTCATCAAAAAGCATGATTTCCGGCTTCATGGCCAGCGAGCGGGCAATCGCGACACGCTGCTTTTGACCTCCAGATAACCGGGACGGATAATCATTTGCTTTTTCTCCGAGCCCAACCTTATCTAGAAGTTCTTTTCCATCTTTTTTCGCTTGCGCTTTCGATACGCCTTTCACCTGGGTTGGTGCTTCCATGACGTTTCCTAGCACCGTTTTGTGCGGAAAAAGGTTGAAGTGTTGAAACACCATTCCTACTTGTTGGCGGAAGTGGTTCAAATTATCTTTTTTTGGATCAACCTGCTTCCCTTTTATGAAAATCTCTCCGCTATTTTTCAATTCCAAGAAATTCAGACAGCGCAGCATGGTACTCTTCCCTGAACCACTGGCTCCAATGAGTACAACCACTTCATTCTCATCAACGCTGAAGTCAATATCCTTTAAGACATGCAGATCTCCGAAGTATTTATTTAGTTTATTTACTTGAATCATATTTTTAGCCAATCTGGATTTCCTCCTCTACTAATCACTTACAGCCATTTTCTTCTCAATCATGCTCACTACAAGAGTAAGCAGGAATACGAGGATGAGATAGTAAACAGCACTTACGAGCAACCAGGTCATATAATCGAATGTGTTCGCCCCTTGCGTAGTGGCTACAGCGAAGATTTCTGATACTCCGATAAAAGCGGCAAGAGATGAATCTTTCAAACCAATGATAAACTGATTACCTAATGGAGGCAATGCTCGACGGAACGCCTGCGGCAAAATGATGCGGCGCATAGTCAGCGACCGGCTCATACCTAAAGAGCGGCCGGCTTCGGTCTGCCCTTTCCCAATCGATTGAATCGACCCACGGAAAATCTCTGCGATGTAGGCCCCATTGTGGAAGGCGAGTCCTAAGGAAACGGACCAGAATCCACTGATCATCCACACGTTCGTTAAACCATAGTAGAACACGAAGATTTGTACGATGAGAGGTGTACCACGGACAACATAAATATAAGCATTCGCAATCCATTCCAGAATTTTGATGTTCGATATTTTCATTAATGCAAATAATAATCCAATAAAAATAGCGATAAAAATGGAGACAGCCGTCAATGCCAATGTCATCTGGGACGCTTCTATAAAGATCCCACGGCTATCGACGAGAGCATCCCAAAACCCGATAAAATTCAAATACATATCCTCAACTCCTCATTAATGTCAAAAAAGAGTACGCGGATTGCGCACTCTTTTTGACTTCAAGACTGATGTTACTCTGGTTTGGTAGTAATATCTTCACCAAAGTATTCTTTACTAATATCAGCAAGTGTTCCATCTTCACGAAGTTTATCTAGAGCTGCGTTAATGTCTTCAAGCAGTTTGTCGCTTCCTTTTGCAACCGCGATCGCTTGTTCACTACGTTCAATCATTTTTTTCGCTTCGATCTCAAGGTCTTGACCCATGGCTTCTTTACCAGTCAAGAAATCCGTGATGACCGCATCGTGACGACCTTTCGCAAGAGATTGCAAAGCAACTACGTCACTGTCGTACGTCTTGATATTATCTGTCACTTCTTCAGCAAACTTACTGTAAGTAGATCCTTTGGAAACGGCAATTTCTTTTCCTTCAAGATCATCCAGAGTCTCAATATCACTGCCAGGACGAGTGAAAATTTGAGCTCCTGAGTAGTAATATGGAGTTGAGAAATCCACTTCTTTTGCACGTTCTTCCGTAATCGTATGACTGGCTACTGCAGCATCAAAACGGCCTGTTTTAACACCTTCTACAATGGAAGCA
>NZ_JRNX01000387.1 GCF_000786645.1 Halobacillus sp. BBL2006 | reverse complement strand
TTCACGAATCCATCCGTTCCCGACTAACAGGTCAAAGAAAGAAACTCCTTCACTATTTTCTGCGCGGAACTGAAAATCATCTGGATACAAGTCATGGATTGTCTTCACAAGACTTACCCCTGTTAGAACTGGGCGAAAATCTTCTTTATCTGTTACGTGAATTTGAACTCCATGCGTTAATTCACCCGCATGCTTAGAGAAAGAAGGCGTGAATGACGCAGCTCTGAAATCAACTCCTGGAAGTTCCAATTGATTCAATGCTTCAGCTAGCTCCGTTGAATCTATATAAGGCGCACCAATCAATTCAAAAGGCTTCGTTGTCCCTCGACCTTCGGATACATTGGTTCCTTCTATTAGGGCAGCACCTGGATAGACAAGAGCTGTATCAAGCGTTGGCATATTCGGGGATGGCAGCACCCACTCTAACGGTGTTTCATCATAATACATATCCCGCTTCCAATGATCCATTTCTACGACTGTCAAATCCGCACCAATCCCAAATTCTTCATTAAATAATAAAGCAAGCTCCCCAACAGTCATTCCATGACGAAGCGGAATTTCATATTTCCCGACAAAAGAGGAGTATTCGTCATCAAGCACTGGACCTTCCACGGCTTCCCCGCCAAGTGGATTTGGACGATCGAGGACGATAAACTCAATATCATTTTCCTGAGCAGCTTCCATCGCATAAGCCATCGTATAAATGTACGTGTAGAAACGAGTACCGACGTCTTGAATATCAAATAGCAGGACATCGATCCCCTCCAGCATCTCAGGTGTCGGTTTTCTAGTTGATCCATATAGACTGTAAACAGGAAGACCTGTCGCTTCATCGATATAGTACTCAACATACTCTCCAGCCTGGGCACTTCCGCGAACCCCATGTTCCGGACCATAAAGAGCGGTTAAATTGACATCGGGATCGTTATTCAAGATATCCACTACACTATTCAGTTCCTGATCGACACCTGTTGGGTTCGTAATGAGCCCTACATTCTTCCCTTCGATAAGTTCTTTCTGGTCTTGAAGTAATACTTCCACACCTAATTCAAAGTTCTTATGATTATTTTTATCTTTGTCTTTACCATGACCTTTGCCATTGTTATCAGCAAGCACAACAGACAGAGAAGACAGCACGAGCATCAATGTGAAAAAGATTATCGACCATTTTTTCAAAACAGCATTCCTCCTATTTTTTTCAGAAGAGGCAGAGAGTGAACCTCTGCCCTTCCTTTATTTAGTAAGTTAACCCATGACCGAATGGATAAAGAACACCAGACTCTTCACCTGGAATGGTTACGGGCAGTTTTCCTGATGGTTCACTTTCTCCAAAGATGACAGCAGCAGTGGCCTCAAAACTGGCATCACGGAAACCGTATTGCGCCAGATACCCATCTACTTCTGGGTAAGCCATGATGTCATATGGATTACGGATTCCTACCGCTACTACCGGAGCATCCATGGAACGCATAAGAGTTTGGACCATTTCCATCTGCGGATGTTCAGGTGCACGGGTTCCAACACTGTACGTGTATGTTCCAACAATAATTTGATCCGCTGAATCCAGGATGGCTTGCTGCTCATCTGTAAACTCGTAGTTTGAATTCATTTCGATGATAGATGTATTCTCATGATGACTTCTCACGGCAGCCCCAAGGGATTCTATGAAACTTCGACCGACAACGACTACATGATCATTACGATCTGCATTTATAGGCAGCACATCATCGTTTTTCACTAATGTGATCGATTTTTCTGCTGCTTCCCTTTCTACCGCTTTGTGTTCTTGCGATCCTACCACTTCAATAGCATTTTGGATCTTATTATCAATGCTTTCCGGCTGCTCTGACTTAATAATGCCTCGATGGACTTTCAGCGTTAAAACACGCTCGACAGAAGCTTCAATCCGCTCTTCTGTTATTTCATCAGACTTCACGGCATTGATTAGTCCTTCAGCCACCTCTTCCAGTCCGACAGGCATTAAGACGATGTCAGTTCCAGCTTTCACTGCACGTATAGCCGCATCAACAGCACCGAAATGTTCGGCAATAGCGTTCATATTCATCGCATCTGTAATAATGACGCCCTCATGCCCCATTTCCTCGCGCATAAGTCCTGTTAAAACTTTGTGGGAAAGGGTTGCCGGCAAAGATATTTTTGTCCCGTCTTTTTTAGAGATGACCTTCGTATCATCAATTTTCGGAAACGTGACATGAGCCGTCATGACCGCATCAATGCCAGCATCCATCGCTTGTTGAAATGGATAGAGTTCCACTTCTTTTAATCGCTCTTTATCATAAGGAACTTCCGGAAGGCCGAGGTGGGAGTCTACCGCCGTGTCCCCGTGTCCCGGGAAGTGCTTCCCAGTTGCTGCAACTCCTGCTTCCTGAAGACCTTTCATGTAAGAAATGCCCAGATTTGCAACAAGTTCAGGATCGCCTCCAAACGAACGAACACCAATAACAGGGTTATCCGGGTTATTATTTACATCCAGTACTGGAGCAAGATTCATGTTGATCCCTAGAGAATCAAGTTCCTCTCCAATCGCATGACCGACATTGTGACTGATTTCTTCAGAACGTGTGGCCCCTAGTGCCATGTTACCGGGCATATCGGTTCCTGATTGCAGTCGTGTAACGATTCCGCCCTCCTGATCAATGGCCATCAGCAACCCGTACTTTTCAGAAGCCTTTTTATAGTCGGACACGAGCTTAGCAGTCTGCTCTGTTGTCTCGACATTTTCCCTGAATAAGATCACTCCGCCGAGGTGATATTTTTGAACCTGTTCCTCAATTTCAGGGAGCATTTCCGTTACATTTTCACCCTCCCATTTTCGAAAATCAGGCATAAGCATTTGCCCGATTTTTTCTTCCAGTGTCATCCCATCGATGGCTTTTTGGATCACATCGTAACGCTCTCCTTTTTCCTTAACCAGGGATGGGGAGGCAGCTTTTTTATGACTCACTTTGTAATCCAAAGCAATACGGTCGGTATGCACTCCATCTGAGACGCTGATGAACGTACGACCTCTGTGACCAGATATTGTAACATTTCCTTCTTCGTCTACGGTTGCCACATTTTTGTTTGACGATTTCCAACTGAGGTTATGATCCGTTTTCATAAAATGACCATCTTTATAAATGTGCAGAGCCTGCAATGTCACAACATTCCCCTCAATATCTGTAGAGGCTTCTGGAACATTTTGCAGTAAGATCAAATCCGAAACATCGCTCTCTTCAGACTCCACTTGCTTAGGTACGAATAGAGCCTGGGAAAGCATCATAAGAAGTACAAGCAAAGAGACAATAAACTTCTTGCTATTTCTACCCATTGAGAACCCTCCTCGTTTTTTACTTTCTAATAAGAACGCTCCACCCATTCCTTACTTGTAAAAGTTAGCGTGGATCCATTAAGTTTTACATCATCGACATACCAGCCTCGATTGTTAACAGATCCGTCTGTAAGATAAGTGAACCGAACAAACTTCGTATCTGCAGGCAAGCTGACATCTTTTGTCTCCCAGTCGTTGCTGCTTCCGGTTACCATCGCTGCTTCTGTCCACTCAACGCCGTCGCTTGAAATTTCGACGATCCCTTTGTCATAGCCATCCTCAATCTTGTACCATGTATCAAAAGTAAGTGTAGATTTATTATCTAGGTTTACTTCTGCGGTTAGTTGCTTCGTTTGATAATCACCATAGCCAGCAAACCAGGCTTCCCCTTTTTTATCCATTTCCACGGGGATCGCATCGGCCACTTTTCTTGCAAATTCTCTCCGGGTCGGAGAAGTGGATACCGTGTCGCGGGTTGGGTGCACCCGATTGGTGAGGAGAATCGCAATCGTTTGGTTCGTCGGGCTTACAACAA
>NZ_JRNX01000386.1 GCF_000786645.1 Halobacillus sp. BBL2006 | reverse complement strand
ATCAGAATGCAGCTGCTACGCAGGATTTGCTGCGTGCTTATGTTCCTCCTGATGGAATGCTTCAGGTCGTTTTGCAAGGTGGCCAATCTGATGAGACTGTGACCGGTGGAAATCATCAAGAGCTCATTGATCAAGAAACTCAGTTTTATCAGCAGGAAGTGACAGAAGTCCGGTCCGTTGAAGGGACGCCCTTTGCCTTTGTGGCTGTTCCTGTTATCTGGACGGATGGAGAAGTCGCTTCGCTGCAGTTGACGGAATCGATGGAAGCTGAAGCTGAAACCATGGAATTACTGCGCATCGTCTTGCTTGTAGTTTCACTCATAGCGATCGTTCCGTTATTCATTTCTGCCCGTATACTGAGCAATTTGATCACAAACCCGATTACGTCCCTGATTCAGACGATGAATGAAATCCGAGGAAGCGGCCAGTTTCAGCGTATCACACCCCCGAAGCAATCAAAGGACGAGCTCTACCAGATGACAGAGGCATTCAACCAGATGATCGACCAGTTAGCGTCAAACTATGAGCGCCAGGAACAGTTTGTCTCCAATGCCTCGCACGAGTTAAAGACGCCGCTGACGGTCATTGAGTCTTATTCAAGTTTATTGAAGCGACGTGGCAAGAACGACGAAGCTCTTTTTGATGAATCCGTTGAAGCGATTCACTCCGAAGCAGAGCGGATGCGCGAGTTGACCCAGCAGCTGCTGCTTTTAGCCAAGCAGGAGGAGCACTGGAATATGGAGTGGCAGCATCATTCCTTAACCGGGATTCTTCAGTCTACCGTGAATGCTTTTGAAAAGGCCTATCAGCGCGATGTGAGATTTGAAGTGAATGATGAAATAGAGCTTATAACCGATGAGCAAAAACTGAAGCAGCTTCTCTATATATTTATGGACAATGCAAGAAAGTATAGTGATGATTCTATTGATGTACGAGTGG
Source organism: Halobacillus sp. BBL2006 (assembly GCF_000786645.1). GTDB lineage: Bacteria > Bacillota > Bacilli > Bacillales > Halobacillaceae > Halobacillus. Next base: position 327 of record NZ_JRNX01000386.1, on the reverse strand, counting down.
ACCAGGTTGGAGATAAAGCAAGAGTAGTCATTACCGATTCCGGGATCGGGATCTCGAGGGATCATTTACAAAAAGTATTCGACAGGTTTTATCAGGTGGATGAAGCGAGAACACGTTCGTCTGGAGGCTTTGGTCTAGGGCTGTCCTTGGCAAAAGAACTAGCTCAAGTCCTTGGAGCTGAGGTTCAGTTAGATAGTGAAGTTGAAAAAGGCACGAAAGCGACGATTCTTTTGCCGCTTTCTCAGTAAATTCTCATAATCCTTTTGTAAAATGGAGGGAGAGGTGACGCACAATGAAATCCAAATGGATGATCGCCATCGTGGCAGG
>NZ_JRNX01000385.1 GCF_000786645.1 Halobacillus sp. BBL2006 | reverse complement strand
TTTTTCATTTTATTTGTTTCTTACCGTTGCAGGCTTAGCATCCATCAATCCTGTAATCTACTTCATTAAGAATTAAGTTGTAAGGAAGGTTTTTTTGAATCTCAATGCGGTAGCAGAAGAACATTTCTATATTCCTGGATTTACTTTATTTATGAACAGGCCGCGTTTGCAAGGTTATCGAACCAAACATAAAGGGGACGTTAAGGGAGCTAGTTTAATGTATATTAGAACAGAGAGGTTATGGATACGTGATTTTGAAATAATAGACTGGGAAGCTATGTATGAGTACACTTCCAATCAAAATGTTATGAGATACATACCGGAAGGGGTCTTTACTAGAAAAGATGCAAAAGAATTTGTAAGGAAAAATATTGGTGATCAAGCTGAGAATTTTCCAGTCGTAAAAACAAATGAAGATATTCTAATTGGGCATATGGTTTTTCATAAGTATTTTGGGGAGCATTCCTACGAAATTGGATGGGTGTTTAATCCGAAATACCAAAATAAAGGGTATGCTACAGAAGCAGCTAAAGCAATTCTAGCATTTGGTTTTGAAACAATGAACTTACATAGAATCATAGCGACATGTCAGCCTGAGAATATTCCGTCCTATCGAGTTATGGAGAAAATTGGGATGAGAAGGGAAGGCTTTTTTAAAAAATGTATTCCAAATGGAGATGAATGGTGGGATGAGTATTATTACGCTATTTTACAGGAAGAGTGGAAATAGAAACATAGAATTTACAAATCACTGATTCTTCGGAACTAGAGTAAAGAAAACTTTATATAGATAAATTACCTGTAAGTATACTATTAAGGGGAAAATTTTTCTCCCTTTACTCAAGACTTGAGGGTTGATGGAATGGACATCTGTTAAAGGTAATAAGAGGAGGCTTCCGAATCAGGAAGTCTTTTTAATTTTCTATACGTTAAGAATAAGAACCCACTATAATTTGTATAACATTCAGAATATTTAAGATATAATGAGCCTAAAGAAGCACGAAGGGGGGGAACAATATGGAAACAGCGAAGACTACATATACGGAACAAACGAAAAAAAGTCGGTGGAAGAAGATCACCTTGGTCATCGTGGGAATTATACTAATACTGCTCACAAGTGCTGTTATTTTTGTAAACGTTTACATCAACCGTAGTCTACCTGAAATCGAAGGCGAAGTTCAATTGACAGGACTTCAAGAACCCGTAGAAGTGACGAGGGATGAAAACGGAGTACCACATATCGAGGCAGCAAACACGGAAGATCTGTTCAGGGCCCAAGGGTACGTACAGGCACAGGACCGTCTATTTCAGATGGAACTTGCAAGGCGTCAAGCTTCTGGAACATTAAGCGAGGTTGTCGGCAAGGCTACTGTGGACCAGGACAAGTATTTTAGGACGCTTGGGTTAAGAAGAGCCGCGGAGAAGTCGCTCGATGTGTACTCTGATGAAGCCTTGAAGATACTTGAAGCTTACGCAGATGGTGTTAACGCCTATATAGAGGAAGCGAAAGCGGAGAATCGACTCTCCCCTGAGTTTGCTTTAATGGGAATCACGCCGTCCTCTTGGACACCGATTGACTCTCTGACAATTGGTAAATACATGGCTTTTGATCTCGGAGGTCATTGGGAGAGACAAGCCTTCAACTATTATTTGATGTCCCAATATCCAAAAGAGAAAGCGTATGAGCTATTTCCAACTTATCCAGAAGGCGCCCCGACCATTTTGGAAGAAACAGAGATCATTGACGTAGCTTCCAGTTTTGAGAAAGCTGTCCTGCCTCATGAATTTAATGGGAGCAACAACTGGGTCGTAAACGGCGATCGAACAGCCTCAGGCTTTCCGATGCTGGCGGATGATCCCCACCTTGGACTAGCTACCCCTTCCATTTGGTATCAAATGCATCTCCAATCACCTGAATACAACGTATCTGGAGTTATCTTTGCAGGAATTCCTGGCATTATCTTAGGTCACAACGATCAAATTGCCTGGGGAGTGACGAATGTTGGTCCAGACGTACAACAGCTGTACTTAGAAAAAAGAAATCCAGACAATCCTGATCAGTTCCTTTTTGAAGATCAGTGGGAAGAAGCTGAAGTCATAGAAGAACCGATTAAAGTGAAAGATGGTGAGACCGTTGAGTATGAAGTGGTTGAAACAAGGCATGGCCCTGTCATCAGTGAATTTGCTGAGCAGAGCGGCAAGGATACCGTCATGTCACTGCGCTGGACAGCCCTTGATCCTACAACGGAACTCGAGGCAGTCCTGGAAATCAACCAGGCTTCTGACTGGGCTGAATTTGAGAAAGGGTTGGAAAAGTTTTTAGCGCCCGCTCAAAACTTTGTATTTGCAAGTAAAGATGGAACCATTGCATATAAGGCAAACGGACGAATTCCGATTTATGAGAATCCTGATGACGCCTTGCTTCCGATGAAGGGGTGGGAAGAAGAGGACTTGTGGCAAGGTTATATTCCGTTTGATGAACTACCGAAGACAGTTAATCCTAAGAAAGGTTTTGTTGCCACGGCTAACAATAAAGTGACCGATGACAGTTATCCTTACCATATCAGTCATAACTGGGCACAACCCTATCGATATCAGAGAATTGTACAGATAATTGAAGAAAACGATGAACTGGATGAGGATATTGTGATGGACATGCAAATGGACGTAAAAAATTTACAAGCAGAAGAATTCGTTCCCTATTTTTTAGATACCATTGAAAAATCTGATCTTAGCAATTCAGAAAAAGACGCACTCGCATTAATGGAAGAGTGGAATTGGGAAGATCAAAAGGACCTTGCCCAGTCGCTTATTTACCATCGCTGGATGCTGAACCTACAAGATGTTCTTTATCGAAAAGAGCTCCCTAAAGAAATGATGGACCTTTTCCATGGCGCAGGTCAGACAACAGATGATTTGCTAAGGCAAGCCCGTTCGGGGGAGGGGTCGATTTGGGTCGAGGAAGCTGGCGGGATTTACGCAGCGATGACTAAAGCTTATCAAATGACAATCGATGAGCTTACTCAAAAATTTGGTGATAATCCTGCTGACTGGGAATGGGGAGAATATCATGCTGTAGAATTTACCCATCCACTTTCCAGTATTTCTTATTTAGAAAGGTTCTTTAATCCTGGCGATCCATCTCCGGTCAGCGGCAGCCGGGTAACCGTTCGAGCGGCTGGCTACAAGGAGAACGGATTGGTCAATCATGGAGCATCTTGGAGATTCATTATCGATCTCGAAAATACCCAACAGGCTTATCACATTGTAGGTCCGGGACAATCCGGCCACTTTAAAAGTGACTGGTACCATGATCAGCTTGATGACTGGGTGGAGGGGGACTATCATTTAACACAGACGAAGAACTTTAAAGGGGATCAATTGACTTTAACTCCTTCTTAAGTAAAAGTGCGCTCATCATGAGTGCACTTTTTTCCTTTTTAAATTTGAAACCTAATCTGATAGTAAACGTAGGAATAATGTGACACAATATAGGTACTAGTTGTAAATGGAGGGAAATCATGCACGAATTTCACGATGCTTTTATTCAGATTTTAATGCTATTAGCTATATCGGTTACCGTCATCGGGATCGCAAAGCTGTTGAAGGAGCCTTATTCTATAGCCCTGGTTATCGTCGGATTGCTTTTAGGGCTGACTGAATTACCGGTTATAGAAGATGCAGAATTTTACATAACTCAATCCGAAGTGTTTCAGGCGACCGTTATTTCCTTATTTTTACCGATTTTATTAGGGGATGCTACGCTTAAGCTGCCATTTCATCATTTGTACGGCCAGAAAAAGCCTGTACTTGGTCTTGCGTTTGTAGGAACATTTCTGTCGTTTATATGTATAGGAGCAGGCGCATATTACTTGCTGGATCTTCCGCTTGCTGTCGCTTTTACTTTTGCGGCATTGATGAGTGCGACGGATCCTATCAGTGTGCTTTCGATTTTTAAATCACTCGGAGTCCCTCAAAAGCTTTCGACCGTTATGGAGGGGGAGTCATTATTCAATGACGGAATTGCCGTAGTGCTTTTTAAAATCTCAAGCATTTATCTGCTGACTTATATCGAAATGGGATGGGCAGGTTTAGGCAGTGGCGTCTTCCTTTTTCTTAAATTCGCGATAGGTGGAGCATTGATTGGACTAGTGTTAGGGTTTATTTTTTCACAGATCATCCGGATCTATGATGACTATCCACTAGAAATAGCTTTCAGTGCACTGTTGTTTTTCGGAAGTTATTTCATTGCCGAGCATTTCCATACATCCGGTGTCATTGCTGTCGTCGTGGCAGGGTTTGTATTCGGAGATTATGGAGCAAAAATAGGCATGTCAAAGGAAACGAGAACAAACATCAATACGTTCTGGGATGTCATTACCCTTCTTGCCAATTCATTGATCTTCCTAATGGTCGGTCTTGAGATTCGCAACATCGACTTTGCAGGGAACTGGGGATATATTGCCCTGGCCATCCTCATCGTGTTGATTGGTCGTACCATCGCTCTTTATATCAGTACTGGCTGGGTTAAGGAACTTTCCAGAAGAGAAAGGATTCTCTTGAACTGGGGAGGCTTGCGAGGCAGTTTATCGATTGCGCTTGCCTTAAGTCTTCCTATGGAATTCGATGGAAGGGAAGAAGTGCTGTTGTTCACATTTTCTGTCGTTTTGTTTTCTCTGATTGTGCAGGGACTCACCATCAAACCGCTGATTCAGAAACTAGGCATAAC
>NZ_JRNX01000384.1 GCF_000786645.1 Halobacillus sp. BBL2006 | reverse complement strand
ATCGGTGTCGCCATTGGATTAACAGGCGGCTCAGGAATTGCTGCGCTTGCCGCCCTGTTAGGCTACATTATTATGAATAAAACGATCTCTTTTGCCTTAGGAATTACACCAAAAATGGTTTCTGAAAGCGGAGAATATGGAATGGCTCTTGGAATTCCGACGCTTGAAACCGGGGTTCTCGGAGGCATTATTGTCGGGTTGCTCGCGGTTTGGGTATACAATAAATTCCACGAATTCGATCCTCCAGAAGTGTTAGGCTTTTTTGCGGGAGACCGTTCTGTAGGAATAGTTATGGTCTTCACTTCTATCTTTTTAGCCCTAGCCATGATGGTGGTTTGGCCGCCAATCCAAACTGGCATTAATGCTGTTGCAAACGTCATTGCCAACGGCTCAACGAACCCTCTTTACATCGGGCTTTACGGTTTTCTTGAACGAGCCCTGATTCCGACTGGTCTACACCATATATGGTACGCTCCATTCTTGTGGACCTCTTTAGGTGGCACGACTGAAGTTGCAGGGAGTATGGTTTCTGGAGACCAATATATCTTCCTGGCGCAGATTGCTGAAGGAGTTGAAGTGACCGCTGGACGTTTCATGGCTGGTAAATTCCCTGTCATCATGTTCGGCTTACTGGGTGCAGCTTTAGCGATGTACCGTCGGGCCGATAAGAAAAATCAACCAGTAGTAAAAGGCATGCTGATTGCAGCTGCAGGTACGGCCTTTTTGACAGGAATTACAGAGCCGATCGAATTCACGTTCTTGTTTGTCGCTCCTCTATTATTCTTGTTCCACGCACTGCTTGCCGGAGTTTCTTTCGCAGTTATGTATATGCTTGATGTGCATCTCGGATGGGCAGGCGGCTCTGGCCTGATTGACTTCGTATTAGTCAACGCCATCCCAGGCACAGGAAATTGGTGGATGAACCTCGTCGCCGGGGCTGTATTCTTCGTCATCTACTACTTTTCTTTCTCATTTGCTATTAAAAAATGGGATCTTGCTACTCCAGGACGTGGCGGTCAGGAGAACAAGCTATATACTAGGAAAGACTTCAATGAAAAGAAAAAAGGCACCAAATCAGAACAAACAAAAGAAACTGCCGCAGCAATCATGGAAGCTCTTGGTGGAGAAGAGAACCTGAAGCATGTGGATGCTTGTTTTACTAGGCTGCGAGTCGAAGTAGCCAAAGTAGATCAAATTCAAGAGGAACGCCTGAAAGAACTAGGAGCAGCTGGTGTTGTGAAAGTCGATCACAATATTCAAGCAATCTTCGGTGGGCGTTCTGACCTTTATAAAAATGAAATCAACCGCATACTAAAAGACTCCCATGCATCGTAATTAAAAAGGGCCTTCTACTCTCATTGAGTAAAAGGCTCTTTTATATTCAACCAGTTACCCCCACATCATCAAGGCTAACTCTACCCCTTTATATCCAAATCTAATTCCGAACCCTATTAACACTAAACTTGCTACTCCATGAATCCCTCTTAATATAGCCTGATTTGCTAAAAGACGTCCGAAATGTGTGGTAAAAGCAAGGTTCACATTCCATAGCCCTATGCCGATGAACACAAGGGAGCTAATCAAAAACGAATGAAATAAATTCTCCTCTTGAAAAGCCCCGCTTAAAACTGATCCATAGATCCCAATCCAAAAAATTAAATTCATTGGATTCGTTCCAGCAATCAGAAACCCTTTTATGAAAGAAGACCTTCTAAGCTTTACCACTCCAAGATTATCCTCTAAATGGTTATCCCTTGTTTGGTTTGACTGGGAAGCAAATAGACTTGTCCACCCTGTATGTAAAAGAACGATACAACCAACGAGCATGAGGGTCATCTTCACCCATGACCATGCCAATACGGATGCAATGCCCAGGAACATCGACCCCATCAGCAAAAGGTCTGAAGACATCCCGCCTAGACCTACAAATAATGCTGGCCAGAACCCGAACGCTAGTCCTCTTTTTATAATTTCGATATTGATCGGACCGACAGGGGCTGCAATCGATAAACCCAGAATAATATAACCAACAGTGGTCGTTATCATTAGGCTCCCCCTAACTTGTACACTTAATTTAGTACATGTCAAAGGAAAGGAAAATAGAACAATAAAAAAAGAGACAAGAGCTTGTCCCTTTTTTATCGTTTTAGTCCACCACGATATAGGCAATCATAGGTCCGTTGGATGCAATGTCTGAGTGAGTATTACAAATCAAGCGATAAATGCCTTCTTTGTCAAACTTTAAATCTACTACTGTTTCTTTTCCTTGCTGCACGACACCTCTCACTTCAGTCCCTTCAATAGAAAAGGGATGCTCTTTTCCATTCACTCCGTAAATGCTTAATTTGAAAGGCTCCCCTTTTTCTACAAAGATCGTTCCTGGATCCCATCGATAAGCTTCAATTTTCTTTCCATCCACTGTTTCTGCCTTAAACTCCCCTGTAACGAGATTGATGATACGCGGTTCGTTAATCACCGGTTCTGTTGATGTAGTCAGGGCGCCTTTCCAAAAGAAACCACCTAAATAATAGGCAGCAAAAGCGATGAGAACAGCCCCTACAATCCAGCCGATTTTCCTTGCCGACAAAATAATAGCGTTCAGTTGGATCCCTCCTATAGTACGTTTGCTAATATATATGCAAACCATCCATAAGAAGTTGTCTCTTTTTTAAAATGACTATACTACTTGTTTTTACGTTATTTTGATGTAGATAAGAAACTTTTAGGTACAGGTGATTGAAAGCGGAGATTCTCTCCAGTCCTCGGATGAATAAAAGCAAGCACCTCGGCATGTAAACCCAGCCGTTTAATCGGGTTTGTGTTGGCCCCATATTTTTTATCCCCGACAATTGGATGACCTAAATCTTCCATGTGCACACGGATTTGATTTTTTCGTCCAGTTTCTAAATGAACATCCAATAAGGTGAAGTTCTTATTGTACTGCTTAACTTTATAATGAGTGACTGCAAGCTGACCGCCGTGAGGATTTGAACTAGAATACATTTGTAAGGATTTGCTTTCTTTTAGATAAGAAGTGATTGTTCCGTCTTTCTGTTTTAAAGTTCCTTCTACGAGTGCCACGTACTTCCGTTCTTTCACCATCCGTTTCCATGATTCCTGAAATTTCAGTTTCACTTGTTCACTTCGGGCGAACACCATGACACCAGATGTATCTTTGTCTAAACGGTGGACAATGAAGATGCGATTTTTTGGATTGACGCTCCTCACGTAGTTCATTAATTGACGATGGGCTGTTAATTGTTTTTCTTTTGGAGAGGCCATCGACAGAAGCCCTGAGCTTTTATCGATAACGATGATATCCTCATCTTCGTGTAAAATCTTCATTCCTTGCAAGGACGTCTGTCGTTTAGAAACTTTTGATTTGATAACCTCTACGGTTTGTCCACGCTCAAGCTCAAAGTTATGTTTTGTTTGCACCCTCTTTTCAACGACCACCTGTCCACGTTTCAATATGGACTTGACCGAGTTTCGACTGGTTGTTGACAGGGTTTCTAATAGAAAAGGTAATAATTCCTGTGGTTGCTCCACTTTATATATAGTTGAACTTATTTTGTTTTTACGAGCCATTCTTTTCCTCCACAATCGTTTTATTTAGTTTACCATCACCCCTACCTAAAAACACTAAAAATAAATGATCCGATTATTTTATGTTTCATGGTAGTTGTTCATTGATCTTGTTCGATTAAAGCTCCTTATTGTTGAAGAATCAGTTTCGAGACTTTTATGTGTGAGGATGGTGGCGGGGAAAACGACTCCCTTTCCGCGGACATGCGCTGAGTCTCCTCAGGCTCCGCCTTCCGGGGCCTCATCTGTCATGCTCATCCCTCTCTATATCCAGTTCCAGCGCCTAGCGGCTAGT
>NZ_JRNX01000383.1 GCF_000786645.1 Halobacillus sp. BBL2006 | reverse complement strand
TTATTTTCTTTTTCTTCGAATTCTTTAGATTTTTTCACTAAATATTGAAAGTAACTTTCCAATTCCCTTATTTGCTCTGGACTCATTGATTTCCACTTTTCCAAATCAAAAAAAGCTGCATCTTCGATTCCGTATTGGTCCATCAATATATTTACTTCTTTTATGGAATCAAATTCATTGCTTTTATCCACTTGATAATCTGATATATCTGATCGGCCTAAAAGGTAATCGGTGGATACATCAAAAAGGTCAGCGATCTTGTTCACAGTATCTAAAGTAGGAATTTTGGTACCTCTCTCGTATGCTGTGTAAGTTGTTCGAGCTACGCCGATTTGCCTTGCAATATAATCTTGGGTCCAATTTGGATTTTCCTCTTTTTTTATTTGTCGGCATCTTTTCAGCCTGTTTGAAAAATTCATGTTTATACCACCATGCTTTTCACTAGATTAAAGTGTGTTATGTATCCATTATAAATGTTTCTCAAAGTAACTTAAAGAAAAGTTCCTAAAAGTGTAAAAAAAATATATGGATATTGTTGACAATGTTACCTAAAGGAACTTATAATACATTATAAGATGTTCCTTAAAGGAACTTTAGGAGGTGGATAAATTGAGGATGTGGTTAAAAGAGATTCGACTTCAGAAGGATTTAACGCAACAACAAACAGCTATTAAATCAAACATATCGAGAAGCTATTATACCCATATTGAATCAGGAGTTAAAAATCCTACAGTAGAAACAGCGAAGGACATAGCTTTTGCTCTAGAGTTCAAGTGGACAAATTTTTTTGAAAACCAATGTTCCTTAAAGGAACAAAAAACTTATAAGGAGATGTTGTAGATGTTTGAAGCTAAACTGCAACCCGAATCTGATTTTAATAACAAGGTTTATGATATTTTTTATGATATTGCTAAAAAAGCACAAGAAGATGTTCAGAAAGAAATGGAATTACCCTATTTACTTGATCGAACAAAATTAGCTGAGCGTGTGTTTAATGTCAGTGTACAATCTCTTGATGCTCACGTATTAAAGCGCAATGACTTTCCAAAAGTTCATGTAGGTGGCCGGACACTTTACCCTAAAGATTTAGTCATTACATGGATTAGAAATCATGTTGATGTATCTGATGATATTGCTCCGGAAAGAAACTTTGGTGTTGTTTGACTCTATGAATCTAGTATATACCTCTGAGAAAGCAATCAATGGTACAAATCCATAAGTAAGGAGGGGGAAACTATTAATAAAAGCAAATCAGCGCAGTTAATGAAGGATTTAAGGAAAAACAAAAATAA
>NZ_JRNX01000382.1 GCF_000786645.1 Halobacillus sp. BBL2006 | reverse complement strand
GATCCTTCAATCCTATGTTAGAAGCTGAATGCGCTAGCGTTTTTGCTCCGATACCTGTTGTTAAAATGACCCATTCAAAACGTGTATCAAGATAGTCCTTTATATTTTTTATGCTTGTTTCTTCATTTAATCTTTGTCTACCTTGGGAAGGAAAAACGGCTGCCGTCCCTCCCATGTTTTGGATTAGCCGACAGATTGCATCTGATTTACGGTCCGCCGCTACTCCGATACGTTTTCCAGTTAAGCCTTTCACGTCACTCCCTCTCCTTCTGCAATGGTTTCCAGTTGTTTTTTAAAAATCTTCTGCTGATCAGGGCTCTTATAAGTGTCCTGTAAAAGATGTTTTAAAAGAGCCTGTTTTTCTACCTTTGGAAGCGAAGAACGTTTAATCTGTTGACGACATTCATATAGGAAATCAACATATTGTCCATAATCATCTTCAAAACCTTTCTCAAGGTCTGCTTTTATTCTTGCTGTCAGCATTGGACTAGCTCCCTCCGTGGAAACAGATATCGTCAGCTTTCCTCTTGAAAAATACGCAGGGATGCTGAAATTACCTCTATCTACATCTGGAGCGTAATTAATCAAAGGCACTTGGGATGCTGCTTGGAGAGCCATTTCATTCACTTCCAAATCATTCGTCGCGATTACGACGGCAAAAGCATCTATTACATCTTCTTCACTGAACCTTTTCTTTTTCCAGCTGATTTTCTCATCATCGATCATACATTTTAGTGTACTTGTTAAAGAAGGGCTGATAAGCGTGATAAAGACTCCTTTTTTATTTAGCGTCTTTACTCGCTTTTCTGCTACAACTCCACCTCCGACGACTACCGTCCGCTTCCCTGCCAAGTCCACCATCATTGGTATTGCGCTCATCCGTTCCCTCCTTGTTTTACACTGACGTTACGAAGGTTTTATCGATAGCGCTACTTACCACCGCTTCTTCGGCTCGATCGGCTAACGCTTGAACTATATTAAGATGGTTCCCTAAATAATGAGTTATTTTAATTCCATGCCCTTCCTCTTGAAGCTGGTTTACTTTTTTGGTCATCGATTTTATCAATAAACCTGTAAACCATAAGTAAGGGACAACGATTGTTTCACTTTCCTTTTTCAAAGCTCTTTCCAACCCCTCCTCAAAGGATGGACGGCAGGCCGCAAGGTAACTCACTTCTATATCTGTCACTTGTAATTTTTCTTCCAGCCTGCGGGCAATTGTTTCAATGGAACGTTTAGTTTCAGGGTTTTTACTTCCTCTTCCAACCAGAAGGATATCGGTGTTCATTGCATCAAATGATTCCGTTTCTCTCACTCGCTGGTCTAAAACATCAATGATTCTATCTTGAATGCCAATCGGCTTTCCATATTTATACTTAACATTCGGATAGAGGCTCATTGCTTCCGTAATCTCTTCAGGAATATCTTTATAATAATGGCCGGCACTAAGCAGCAAGACGGGTACAATTGCTATTTCAGTGGCTCCATGTTTAATCAACCTTTCAATTCCACTTCTCATGTCCGGTTCAGTGAGCTCTAAAAAACAAATCCCCCATAAAGGTACGTCCACATGTTCATGTACGGCATGCAAAAATGATACGGCTTCCTCTCGTGTTTCCTCCACACGGCTGCCATGACTTACATAGAGCACTGACTTCATCTAAACCCTCCTTTATCCCACTACTTGTTGAGCAAGCAGATCATTTTCTGCCTTTAATTGCTCAAACCATTGCAAGTTTTCCCTAAGTTTCACGACTTCTCCTACGATAATCATGCTGGGATTTTTGACTTTCTTAGCCTTCTCTACAATATCGAGCAATGTCCCTGTAACGGTGTGCTGGTCACCCGTCGTTCCCCAATGGACTAAAGCAATGGGAGTATGAGCGTCTCTTCCATGGCGAATAAGTCGTTCGCAGATTTTGGGGAGTTTCTTTACACCCATATAAATACAAAGCGTATCCATACTTTTTGCAACATGCTCCCAGTACTCTTCTTGGTCGACTCCGAGATTGCTCACTCCCGTGATAAAGGACACAGATGAACTATAGTCTCTATGGGTCACCGGGATTCCTGCATAGGCAGGTGCTGCAATTCCGGAAGTGATTCCAGGAACGATTTCATAAGGAATATTTCTTCTAGACAATTCTTCTGCTTCTTCTCCGCCGCGGCCGAATACGAAAGGATCTCCTCCCTTTAACCTAGTGACAGTCTTTCCCTGTAAGGCAAATTTGCATAAGAGTGCATTTATGGAGGTCTGGGTAAGAGAATGATTATCAGGGCTCTTACCGCAATAGACAAACTCTGCGTGTGCACTTGCTTCATCAAGTAGTTCTTTATTAATCAGCCGGTCGTATAAGATCACATCTGCTTCTTTAATCGCTCTCAAGCCTTTCACTGTAATCAATTCGGCATCCCCTGGTCCGGCGCCTACGATGTAAACCTTAGCCATCTTCTCACTCCCTCATTATTAACACTGGGTCCTGCTGATTTATATCCATCCCTTTTCTTCTAAAAAAGACACAAGCTGTTCTGAACACTCGTTCACATCTGCTTGATCCGTATGCAAAACCAACTCCGGCGAGTTTGGAGATTCATAAGGTGCATCAATTCCAGTAAACCCTTTGATCTCACCATTCCGCGCTTTTTTATACAATCCTTTTGGATCACGTTTTTCGCATTCTGATACAGGACAGTCCACATGAACTTCAATGAAGTCACCTTCAG
>NZ_JRNX01000381.1 GCF_000786645.1 Halobacillus sp. BBL2006 | reverse complement strand
CGTAAGTGAGCAACCCGCCGATGCGGTCGTTACGCTCATAGACAGTCACCCAGTGGCCTGCTTTGTTCAACTGCGCAGCTGCAGCCAGACCGGCGGGGCCTGAGCCAACCACAGCGACACTCTTGCCTGTACGTTTTTCAGGAGGTTCAGGTACAACCCATCCTTCATCAAAACCTTTTTCTATAATAGAACGTTCGACTGTCCGAATAGCTACAGGAGGTTCATTAATACCGAGTACACAAGCACCTTCACATGGCGCGGGACACGCAAAACCTGTAAATTCCGGGAAGTTGTTCATCTCATGTTCTTTCTTCAGGGCTTCTTTCCACTGTCCTCGATAAACAAGGTCGTTCCACTCTGGAATCAAGTGATAAACCGGACACCCTGTTGTCACCCCATTCAGTTCCATACCAGAATGACATGTAGGGACGCCGCAATCCATGCAGCGAGCCCCTTGTTTTTGCACCTCTTCGTCTGAGAGGGGAATCGTGTAATCATCCCAGTCCTTCGTTCGTGTTGCAGGATCACGTTCACGCAGCGTTTGGCGTTCGTACTCCATAAATCCAGTAGACTTCCCCATTAGATATCCCCCTTCTTCGTTATTTTACTGTCTCAACCGGTTTGTTTCTTTCTTCAAAAGCCGTCATCTCAGCATCAAATTTCTCCATGCCACTCTCTTTCAGACGCTTGATGCGATCTTGCATAGCCAAGTAATCCCTAGGAATGACACGTACAAATTTAGGAACGAACTCATTCCAGTTGTTAAGGATGCGTTGACCTAAGGCACTATTTGTATATTGGACATGCTTCTCAATCATTTCATAAACGTCTTGGATCTCCTGTGAATCACTTAATTTTTGCAGGTGCACAAGCTCTTTATTGCACTTCGTCTCAAACGACTGCTCTGTTTCATCAAGCACGTAAGCGACTCCTCCAGACATACCTGCAGCGAAGTTACGTCCAGTACCGCCAAGCACGACGACTTTTCCGCCCGTCATGTATTCACAGCCGTGATCACCCACTCCTTCAACGACTACATTGGCACCACTGTTTCTTACACAGAAACGTTCACCAGCGAGCCCGTTGATGTAAGCTTCTCCCCCTGAGGCACCATAAAAGGACACATTCCCAATGATGGTATTCTCTTCTGGGACAAAAGTGGATTTCGGTGAAGGATGGACAATAATCTTACCACCCGATAAACCTTTCCCCACATAGTCATTGGAGTCTCCAACAAGTCTCAATGTTACACCTTTTGGAATAAACGCACCGAAACTTTGACCAGCTGACCCTTTAAAGGTCAGACGAATCGTGTCCTCCGGCAAACCAGCTTCTCCATAACGGCGAGAAATTTCACTTCCAAGCATTGTTCCTGTAACACGGTGGATATTACGGATGGAACCTGTCCCTTCCACCGGCTCTCCTGTTTCAATAGCCTGCTTACACAGCGGAATAATCTCTTCGACGTCGAGCGTCTTCTCAAGACCATGATCTTGTTTTCTCGTCGCATAACGGCCATAGTCAGCAGGTACATCCGGCTGATAAAGCAGTGCAGACAAATCTACACCCTTAGCTTTCCAATGATCTACCGCTTGATTGGCCTCCAGGACATCGGTACGGCCGATCATTTCATTAATTGTACGGAATCCAAGCTCTGCCATCAGCTCTCTAGCTTCCTGAGCGATGAAGCGCATAAAGTTTTCCAGGTGATCAGCTTCGCCAGTGAATTTCTTCCTAAGTTCTGGGTCTTGTGTCGCAACACCCACTGGACATGTATTCAAATGGCAAACACGCATCATAATACACCCTAGAACGACTAGTGGTGCTGTTGAGAATCCATACTCTTCAGCTCCCAGCAATGAGGCAACAACAATGTCGCGGCCAGTCATCATTTTTCCATCCGTTTCGACGACAATACGGTCACGTAAACGGTCAAGGACGAGGGTCTGGTGCGTTTCAGCAAGTCCGATTTCCCACGGAAGACCCGTATGCTTCAGACTTGTCCTTGGAGCTGCACCTGTCCCTCCGTCGTATCCACTAATCAAGACAAGATCCGCTCGACCTTTCGCAACACCTGCAGCGATCGTCCCTACACCGACAGCTGAAACGAGCTTGACGCTGACCCTTGCTTTTGGATTCGCATTTTTCAGGTTGAAAATCAGCTCTGCCAAGTCTTCAATCGAATAAATGTCATGGTGTGGAGGTGGAGAAATCAATTCAACTCCAGGTGTGGAACCACGAACTTCAGCGATCCAAGGATAGACTTTCTTGCCAGGAAGGTGTCCACCTTCTCCAGGTTTCGCGCCCTGAGCCACCTTGATTTGGATTTCATCCGCATTGACAAGGTAATGACTTGAAACGCCGAATCGTCCTGAGGCTACCTGTTTGATCGCACTGCGCTTGGAGTCTCCATTCTCTTCAGGAGTGAAACGTCTCGCGTCTTCTCCTCCTTCACCAGAGTTACTTCTTCCGCCGATTCGGTTCATAGCAATCGCTAATGCTTCATGCGCTTCTTGACTGATTGAACCATAAGACATCGCCCCGGTCTTGAATCTGCGGCAAATATCCTCGACAGATTCCACTTCCTCTAATGGAATAGATGGTCGCTCCTTAAAGGAAAGCAGTCCTCTTAATGACTGTAAATTTTGTTTTTCATCTGTCAGCATTTTGGAATACTGTTTGAAAAGCTCATAATCATTGCTTCGGCATGCGTGCTGCAAAGTAGCGATCGTTTGCGGGTTGTACTGATGATCTTCCCCGTTTTTACGATATTGGAAGTCATCGCCTGCCTCAAGAGTCCGGTTTCCACCGCGCGACTCCCCATAAGCAACTTCATGGCGCATAAGCACTTCTTTTTCAATAATATCGAGACCAATGCCTCCTAAGCGTGATGCTGTACGAGTAAAGTACTGGTCGATGACATCTTTATGAATACCGACTGCTTCAAATATTTGAGCGCCACGGTAACTTTGAATGGTTGAAATCCCCATTTTTGATAATACTTTTATGATGCCGTCAGTAGCAGCTTTCACATAAATGCCGACAGCTTCCTCATGAGATTCCACTTCCATTTCACCACGTTCGATCAATTCACGAAGCGTTTCATAAGCAAGATATGGATTAATGCCTTCTGCACCGTATCCGAGCAGCGTAGCGAAGTGATGAACTTCTCTCGCTTCCCCTGTTTCGATCAGCAAGCTTACTTTTGTCCGTGTCCCTTTACGAATTAAATGGTGATGCAATCCTGACACAGCTAAAAGGGCCGGAATTGCCGCTTGTTCGCTACTAATGCCTCTATCAGATAGAACGAGCAAAGTCGTTCCTTCTTCAATGGCTTGATCCGCTTCTTCAAACAATCGATCCAAGGCTTCTTTCATCTTGCCTTCTTTAGCATCAAACAAAATGGACAGTGTTTTTGTTTCAAAACCTGTTAATGACTGTTGACGCAGCTGCTCCAGCTGACGGTTCGTCAAGACAGGCGTCTTCAAACGAATTTGTCTACAGCTCTCTGGCTTCGGATCGACTAAATTCCCTTCTGCCCCGATCGTCGTTTCCACCATCGTGATCAAAGATTCACGTATTGCATCGATCGGTGGATTGGTAACCTGGGCGAAAAGCTGTTTGAAATAACTATAGAGAAGTTGTGGTTTTTTCGATAATACAGCGAGTGGTGAATCGTATCCCATTGAGCCTACAGGGTCTTTTTTACCTGTAACCATAGGCATCAGAATTTTATTCAATTCTTCCGTTGTGTAACCGAATGCCAGCTGCTGTTCAAGAAAAGGCTCGACCGGACGGTGCTCTTCCGTTGGTTCTGGAAGATCTTCAAGATCGAATTTATGTTCTTCAATCCACTCTTTATACGGATGCTCTCTAGCAATTTGCAGCTTGATTTCTTCGTCTGGAATGATTTTTCCTTCCTCTAAATCAACAAGAAGCATCTTGCCAGGATGGAGACGATCTTTGTATAGAATATCGTCAGCAAAAATATCCAAGGCCCCTACTTCAGACCCCAGAACAATCATTCCATCTTTTGTAACGTAGTAACGAGCAGGTCTCAGCCCATTACGGTCCAAGCATGCTCCAATTTGTTTTCCGTTGGTATAAGCAAGAGCGGCAGGGCCATCCCATGGCTCCATCAAACAACTGTGATATTCATAGAAATTCTTTTTATCTTCTTGAATCGTTTCATCATTGGACCACGGCTCTGGAACCATCATCATTGCGGTATGAGCCAGGGATCGGCCTGATAAATACAAAAATTCAAAAGCATTATCGAACATAGAGGAGTCACTGCCTTCAGAGTCAATGATCGGCAGAATCTTTTGCAGATCCTCATCACTGAAATACTCAGATGAACAAAGCTCTTGTCTGGCTCTCATCCAGTTGACGTTTCCTCGTAATGTATTGAATTCTCCATTATGAATCGTATAGCGGTTCGGGTGAGATCTCTTCCAGCTCGGGAAGGTGTTCGTACTAAAACGGGAATGCACTAAAGCGAGGGCCGTTTTAAAGTCGGGATGGTTTAAATCGATATAAAAAGAATCTAATTGCTCAGGAATCAGCATTCCCTTATATACAATCGTATTGGTCGATAAACTGCTGATGTAGAAGTCATCGAATCCATCCTTACTCGAAATCTCAATTTCTGCACGCTTCCGAATAATGTATAAACGTCTTTCAAACTCCATTTGAGATTTGATATCATCAGCAGGAGCTACGAAAGCCTGACGAATGAAAGGCTTCGTTTTCTTAGCATCGTCACCTACGAAAGAGTCATTGATCGGGACCGTTCTCCATCCAAGAAACTTTTGTCCTTCTTCTTGAACGACCCTTTCGAAATTTCTCTTACACTCCATGCGTGTATCATGGTCTTCTGGCAGAAACAACATTCCGATTCCGTATTCGCCGGCCTCGGGAAGTTGTATATCTTCTTTTTCACATTGCTTTTCAAAAAAGTAATGCGGAATTTGAGTCAGAATTCCAGCGCCGTCACCTGTACTGACATCGGCAGACTGGCCACCACGGTGTTCTAGGTTACAAAGAATAGTAATAGCGTTCTCTACGATGCTGTGAGACTTTGTGCCATCTATATTGGCGATCATTCCTATTCCACAAGCTTCATGCTCATTCTCCGGATGATATAAACCTTGCGGCACAGGATATCCGTGTTTTTGCATATTCATTCCCCCTAGCAGTCTTGTTCCTTCATGTCAAAATCAGAAATTAAAAAATTCAGTTTTTTCAGTTTCTTACTAGTATAGCATGAAAAAACTCAGTATTCACGCCCTCATGACGCCATCCGAGCGATTTTTCACTAAATTAAAACAATAGAAGACACGCTTCAACTCTTGTAACTCAATTATGTAAGCGCAAACATAAAATTAATGGATTTTTATAAAATTTTTCTTTTCAAATGGCTTTCAAAGCTTTAAAGATGGAAGTATATAGAAAAAATGCATATAAACTAATAACTATGCATGAACATACAAATAGGCAAGAAGGATATCGAAACCATTCTCCAGAATTATGAAAGATATGGAGGGAGTACATATGAAACGTATAAGAGATTATGGAGTGGAGATCGGTCGATTAAAAACCGGTGAAAGGAATAAAATTACAGATGTAGAAGGTGTAACTGTTGGCCACCGAACTTTAAGAGACCAAAATTGTCAAACAGGAGTTACAGCAATCCTTCCCCATCAAGGAAATGTATTTAAAGAAAAATTGGTGGCTTCCAGTCATGTTATCAACGGGTTTGGTAAAACAATGGGGACCATCCAGATGCAAGAGCTTGGCACACTTGAAACCCCTATTGTATTAACCAACACGCTGAGCATCGGAACTGCTGCGGACACACTTATTCAATATATGTTAGAGGACAATCCTGAAATCGGCAGAAGCACCGGAACTGTAAACCCGATTGTTGGAGAGTGTAATGACATGTTTTTAAATGACATACGTGCCCAATACGTACAAAAACACCATGTTCAATCGGCGCTTAGGCAAACGGGGAAAGATTTCGATGAAGGATGTGTAGGGGCGGGGACGGGGATGCTCTGTTACTCCTTACAAGGTGGAATCGGATCAGCTTCCCGTCTTATTGAATTAGAGCATGGAACCTATACGATGGGAGTCCTTGTTCTAACCAACTTTGGATCACTTAGTGACTTGAGAGTGGACGGGAAGCCGGTAGGAAGGGAACTGGCTGATCACATCACCGCTTCCAATGAAGAGCGTGATAAGGGTTCTGTGATGGTGATCGCAGCCACAGATTTACCAGTGACCGAACGGCAGCTGAATCGGATCATCAAGCGTTCCGTGACTGGGTTATCGCGAACAGGTTCGGTCATCACCACGGGAAGCGGCGAAGTGGTCATCGGCTTCTCAACGGCAACGAAAATACCTCACGAAAAGACCGGAGAGCTTTTATCGGCAACTTTCATTCATGAAGAAGAAATCGATGAAGCCTTTCGTGCTATCGGTGAAGCCACAGAGGAGGCGGTACTCAACTCCCTGATTGCGGCTACTCCGGTGATCGGTAGGGATGGAAACGTGCGCCCGACACTCACTGAACTTTTAGAAAAACATTCCGTTGCACTCACGTGACGAGAGCGAAACTGTCTTGCAGGGATTAGTGCAGGATGTGGAAGAATCGGTTTCGAGATGTCTAAAGAAATTAAGGGCTTCGGGGAAAGCGACCGGTTTCCAGGCCCCCTATTCGTCACCTTAAAAGTCTCGAAACTGAGTCTTCCGGAATAGGGAGTTTTAGTTGAATAGATGAATAACCTTTTTCAATAACGCGGTTACTATCTGATATAAGACTATGACTAAAAGCCATACAAAAAAGAAAGACCGATTCTTGAATAAAGAATCGGTCTTTCTTTTTTACGCCACTTTCCGCTTATCACCTTCATGTTTTCTGTGGTAAATGACGTTGATTTCAGCGCCTACCATGAGAATAATACCGGTAAGGAAGAACCAAAGCATAAGGATGATAATTCCACCGAGACTTCCATATGTCGCTGAGTAATTCCCAAAATTACTGACATAAAATGAGAAAGCAAGTGAGATGAGCTGCCACAACACCGCTGTAATGATCGCTCCTGGAATAATATGTTTGAAAGGAATGTTCTTATTTGGTGCGTAATGATAAAGAGCCATTAATATAGCACCGATAACAAGAACACTGATCACCCACCTGAGCACTTGGAAGAGAATAATCGTCTGGTCAGGCAGATTGACTGCATTGTTGATAAAATTAATGATCACATCGCCGAAGACTGGAAGAAGCAAAGCAACAACGATCGCCAGGATCATGCCAAGCGTCAAAACGATAGACATCAGCCTTACCCTTATGAAAGACCTTGTCTCTTCAACGTTATAGGCCTGATTAGCCGACTGAATGAACGCATTCACCCCATTTGAAGCAGACCAAAGCGTACCAAGAATACCGATTGTCAATAATCCTCCTTTTGGCTGCTCCACGATACTAATGATATTTTCACGGAAAACTTCTGCTGTATTACTTGGAAGAACCCGTCCCAGGGCTTGTACAGCTGCTTCCGCTTCAATATTCAAATAGGGAAGGATAGATAATAACAAAATCAACATCGGTACAATGGCTAATAAGTAATAATACGCTTGAGCAGCGCCTAAAATCGGAATATTATCTTTCTGAAACTCCTCTACTAATTCTTTTACATAGGTAATTAGCTTCTTCACGAATCAACCGCCTCCTCATATTACGTTCTGTATTGGTCTATCCCCTTTTTTGGAAATCGTTAATCTACAGAACGCATATGAATGTTTTGGTCTATTCTTTTCGTTTAGAAGAAGAAGGAATGCTCAGGCTTTCCCGATATTTAGCCACTGTTCTCCTGGAGATCTCCACGCCACGACCTTTTTTCAATAAGTCAGATAGCTTTTGATCAGAAAGAGGTCTGCTTTTATCTTCCTGATCAATGAAGTCTTTAATAAAACTCTTCACTTGATTGGAAGAGATCATCGATTCACTTTGAGAGATTCCCGTAGTGAAAAAGAACCTCAGTTCATAGGTTCCCTGTGGAGTTTGCATCACTTTATTTGATACGGCTCTACTTACTGTCGATTCATGGACGCCAATCTTCTCAGCTACTTGCTTATAAGTGAGAGGTTTTAACGCACCTCCTTGCAAGAAAGAAGTTTGTTCATACACAATCACTTTTGCTACTTTCAGGATTGTCTGACGCCTTTGCTCAATACTCCGGATAAGCCAATCAGCTTTCTTATAACATTCATTGATAAATGTCTCGGCTTGGGAATCCTTTGATAAATTTGGATAAGAAGCGTCGATATTTATAGAAGAAAGCAGCGAATTTGGATCCGTCAGTAAGTAGCGTGCCCCATCTTTTTTTACGATGAGATCTGGAACCATGTATTTTACCGGTTGTTTCATAGATTCGATATAAGGATGAGGCTGTAGGTTTTTGAGAATTGCAAACGCTACTTTTATATCACCTTGTGAAACACCTAAGCTTTTTGACAACTGGTTCCACTTGCGGTTTGCTAACTCATCCAAGTGATGAGCAGCCAACTGAACGAGTAAACTTTCATCGGGATGCTTCTGTTTGATCTGGAATAGTAAATAATCTCTCGTATTAGAACAACCCAATCCTTTAGATTCATAGTTTTTAAGACATTCGAGAGTTTTCTTTACAAAACTCTGAGAAACCTCCATTTCAGCAGCAATTTCATTTTCTTCCATAGGTAAGAACCCATGTTCATTTAAGTTAAGGATTAAATAACGCATGACTCTCTGTTCTTCTTGACGATCGAGCTGCCATTTGATTTGATCAAAAAGTTCCTCTCTCCAGCCTTTCTCATGGCTTGGGTAAAATTCAACCAGGTTATTCATGGCGTCCCCTGCCTGATTGCGGCCACGAGAACTGTAAGTATCAGAAAACCCTCTTTCCTCCACAGCCAGCAGCGGATTATTCAGCATCTCTTCCTGCACATAGTCCCATACATCCATCGCAGAATACTGGAGTAATGAAATTGCTTGACGAACCTCAGTTGTCATGAATAACCCTGTCGTCTGCTTTTGAGTCAATTCAAGCTTCATCTCATGCCCTCCTACTTGATAACGCTTTCATTAATTTTTTCACTATTCTTAAAATCTATATATTATATTGGAGGATTTTTAGATTTATTTCAAGATAAAAAAGACACAATAGCTTCCTATCAGCTGTTGTGCCTTTTTCAATCCAAGTATATTAGATTGATAAACTATATCCTTGCTTTTTACCCTTTTTCATTCCAAGCTGTACAATTTAATTACAATACATATCTTGCTAGCGTTCTTTGAACTTCCTCGATTGGGCTTTCCTTCTTGAAGAGCTTTCCTATCGGTTCATTCGTCCCGGATAACCATATTTTCAATTCAGAATCCAAATCAAAGCTCCCAGCTGTCTCTACGCTGAAATGAGTGACACTTTTATAAGGAATCGAGTGATACTCTACTTTCTTTCCTGTCATTCCTTGCTTGTCAACGAGCAAAAGGCGTTTGTCAGTGAATATGAAGGAGTCACGCAGGACTTTATAACCACTTTGAATTTCTTCTCCTTCTATAAGCACTTCACCTAGCTGTTTTTCTAGTTTTTCAATATCCACTTTGCTTGCATTTCCCATGATTCCATCTAAAAACCCCATGATCATCCCTCCTTTGTTTATTTCATTGCTAAATATGATTGATCTTTCTTATTCCATTAAAGCTCCCTATTCCGGAAGACTCAATTTCGAGGCATTCGTATGAGTTTGGGGCTGCGGGAAAAGGTTCGCTTTCCGTGGGGCGGGCGCTGAGCCTCCTCGAGCTTCGCTCTGCGGGGTCTCACCTGTCCCGCAAATCCCACAGG
>NZ_JRNX01000380.1 GCF_000786645.1 Halobacillus sp. BBL2006 | reverse complement strand
AATCAAGCCGTAATTGAAGCTTATCTTGGGGGTGACGCCAGTGCTTGAGATGAAAAAGGTTTCGGTTAAATACGGGAGCTATAACGCAGTTGAGGATGTGAACATTAGTGTCGGTCAAGGAGAGCTTGTCGTGCTTCTTGGTTCAAACGGAGCAGGGAAGAGTACGACGTTCAATGCGATCAGCGGTTTGAAAAAGCCGAGTGCCGGGACCATTCGTTTTGAAGGTTCAACGTTGGACGGTCTTTCTCCTGATCGCATTGTACAAGCTGGCGTAGTTCAATGTGCGGAAGATCGCAAGCTTTTCCCGCAAATGAGTGTTCATGAAAACTTGATTATGGGGGCGTATATCCATAGACGGAAGCGGAAACAGGTGAAACAGTCGATCGAGCACGTTTATGAGCTATTTCCGATTTTACATGAGAAAAAAGAGAATGCCGCCGGGTCCTTAAGTGGCGGCCAGCAGCAAATGCTTGCGATCGGACGAGCGATGATGTCAAAGCCTAAGCTGATGCTTTTAGATGAGCCATCCATTGGACTAGCTCCGCTGATTGTTGAACAGATGTTTGAAGTTATTCAAAAAATCAATCGGGAAGGGACGACCGTTTTGTTAGCGGAGCAGAATGCCTATGCGGCTTTGAAAATCGCTGACCGAGGTTATGTGTTCGAAAATGGGTCGATTGTAGTTCAAGGTTCAGCGGAGGAATTGTTGACAAACGACACCGTCCGAAAAGCTTACATTGGTGCTTAGTGTTTTAGGAAACACCCATTTAAATGAGGAGGATTACAAATGAAAATGATCCGAGTTTCTGCTTTTTTACTGATGTTATCGTTTCTGTTCGTGCTTGCTGGTTGCATAGATAACCCTTCCAATCAGGCGGCTGGTGATGGCGGAACGGAAAGTGAATCGGAAGCACCTGAAACAGCCGAAGGAGAGGAAGTCGTTAACATCGGTTATTCAGGGCCGTTAAGCGGACCCGCAGCCTATTATGGAGAACGTACGCTGAACGGGTTGAAATTAGCGGTTAAAGAAATCAATAACAATGGCGGTTTTGATGTCGACGGACAAACTTATAAATTGAATCTCGTCAGCTTGGATGACAAATACTTACCGAATGAAACAGCAGCGAACGCCAAGCGTCTCTTGCAAGAAAACGATACACCGATCATATTCACGCCGCATAGCGGTGGGGTGAAGGCAATGCAAGTATTCAATGAACAACAGGATAAATTTCTAATCGGAGCATATACGAGTGAGCCGGCAGTCACAGAAGCTGGAAACAAACTTACGGTCCGAATCCCTCCTAGCTATGATGGCTATATCGAGCCATTTACAAGCTATGAGATGGAACACTTCGGTAAGAAAATTGCCGCACTCCCGACGTCTTCCCAGTATGGGAAAGACTGGACAGAAACGCTGATGCCGTATTGGAAGGAGCAGGGAGGAGAGGTTGTTTACAACTCTTCCATCGACTTCTCTAAAGATACAGATTTCTTTACATTGGTAACCAATGCATTGAAAAAAAATCCGGATGTCCTCTTTATCGGCGGTCCATCTGAGCCGACGGCAAAAGTGGCAGATCAGGCGAGACAACTTGGGTTTGAAGGTGGATTCATCGTGATGGACCAGGCGAAATTAGATGAGATGAAAACCGTAACGGGCGACTTGAAAACATTCAACGGTGCGGTTGGCGTCACACCTTTAATTTACTCTGATTACCCGGGTACAGAAGAATTCATTAAAAAATATAAAGAAGAGTACGGAGAAGAACCTGGCTCGGAAGCCGGCTATAATTATGTGGCCATGTATGCGTTCATGGAAGCGATGAAAGCGGCGGGAACTGTTGAGGATCCTGAAGCGATTCGTGCCCATGTCCAGGATGGTCTTGATGCGATTCCTGAAGAGAAGCAGGTGTACACAATTAAGAAAGTGACAGACGAGGGCGGCCTAATCACGGGCTTACGGATCGTTGCTGTAGAAGATGGTGAAATTGTATCCATTGATGTAGAACAGTAAATTTTATTAGATTTGTAGAATCTTGATGTTGAAGTTTAGCTATTAATCTAGGAACAAGATGGTATTTATAAAGGGATTGTTGATGGGTGCAAATTAACTCGCTTTCCGCGGACGAACCTGCGAGCTTCCTCGCTACGCTGCGGGGTCTCTCATGCCCGTTTTTTTGCAGGAGTCTAGCCAATTTCCGCCCATCAACACCTGGATAGATACATTCGTTACTAAAGCATTAGAGACACCTCAATTGGGTTCCGTTCATTCCATATATGGTTAAAAGGGGAAGGGAAACGAGGAGACTCCTGTGGGATTTGCGGACATGGTGAGAGCCCGGAAGACACAGCCTGAGGAGGCTCAGCGTACGCCCACGGAAAGCGAGTCGTTTCCCTGACCCCAGTTCTCTATCATTAGTAACGGAACTGATTCTTTATTGGATATTAACAGTTAAAATCCAAAACCAACAGCGTTTTATAAATTGATTATTCTAGAGAGGCCAGTGCTCATGACTGGCTTCTTCTCACTATATGACAAGGAGGACGAGCAGATGATGAACTTTGAACTGACAGAAGAACAGGAAATGGTCCAGCGGGTGGTTCGTAAATTTGTCGACAATGAAATCAATCCTTATATTCAGGAATGGGATGAAAAAGGACATTTTGAGCCTTCGATTATGAAACGTTTAGCTGAGCTTGATTTGATGGGGGTTTGTATTCCTGAACAGTACGGCGGAAGCGGCATGGATTACAACACACTGGCGATTGTCTGTGAGGAATTGGAGCGTGGGGATACGGCTTTTCGTACTGCGGTTTCTGTTCACACCGGTTTGAACAGCATGACGCTTCTCCAATGGGGCAGTGAAGCGCAAAAACAAAAGTACCTCATTCCACAGGCAAAAGGAGAAAAAGTAGGCGCATTCGGTTTGACCGAACCGAATGCCGGGTCTGACGTTGCTTCTTTGAAAACGACAGCAACTAAAGAAGGCGACCATTATATCTTGAACGGTCAGAAAACATGGATTTCTCTCTGTGACCATGCCGACCACTTCCTCGTCTTTGCTTATACAGATAAAAGTAAAAAACACAAAGGCATCTCTGCTTTTATTGTTGAGCGGACAATGCCTGGTTTCAGCTCCCAGGGAATCAAAGGAAAACTGGGAATTCGAGCCGGAAACACGGGAGAGCTATTTTTCGACCAAGTGAAAGTACCTAAAGAAAACCTGCTTGGAGAAGAAGGGGAAGGTTTTAAAATCGCCATGTCAGCGTTAGATAATGGTCGGTTTACAGTAGCAGCCGGAGCATGCGGTCAA
>NZ_JRNX01000379.1 GCF_000786645.1 Halobacillus sp. BBL2006 | reverse complement strand
AGAAATCGCACTTGCTTATGCCAAGGGTATCGGCGGCGGCCGTGCTGGTGTGCTGGAAACTAGTTTCCAAGAAGAAACCGAAACGGATCTATTCGGAGAGCAGGCAGTTCTATGTGGCGGTCTTACAAGCTTAGTGAAAGCAGGATTCGAAACGCTGACAGAAGCTGGCTACCAGCCAGAAGTTGCTTACTTCGAGTGTATGCACGAACTGAAGTTGATCGTAGATCTTATGTACGAAGGCGGTCTCGAGGGCATGCGTTATTCCATCTCTGATACAGCTCAGTGGGGTGACTTCGTTTCTGGACCACGCGTTGTTGATGAGTCCACGAAGGCGCGCATGAAAGACGTATTGACAGATATCCAGACTGGTAAATTCGCTAAAGGATGGATCCTAGAAAATAAAGTCAACCGTCCTGAATTCAACGCCATCAATGCTCGTGAAAATAATCATCAAATCGAGAAGGTGGGTAGAGAACTCCGTGAATTAATGCCATTCGTTAAGAAATCCCAATCCAAAGAAAAGGATGTGGTCACACATGGCTCACGTTAACGTATTCGATACAACACTAAGAGATGGAGAGCAGTCCGCTGGAGTCAATTTGAACCGTCTGGAAAAATTGGAAATTGCCAAACAGTTGGAACGTCTCGGGGTAGATATTATGGAAGCAGGGTTTCCTGCTTCCTCCCAGGGAGACTTCGAAGCTGTTAAAGAGATTGCAGATACCGTCCGAGGTTGTTCGGTTACAGGGTTAGCGAGAGCCAACAAGCGTGACATTGACATCGCTTGGGAAGCTTTGAAAGGTGGCGCGGAGCCGAGGCTGCATATCTTCCTAGCAACCTCCCCGATCCACATGACTCATAAATTGAAAAAAACGCCAGAAGAAATCGTCGAAACAGCTGTTGAAATGGTCTCTTATGCGAAGGAAAAATTCCCGCACGTCCAGTGGTCAGCAGAGGATGCAAGTCGATCAGATCTTGATTTCTTAGTTCATATCATTGAAAAAGTGATAGACGCTGGTGCGACAGTCATTAATTTGCCGGATACAGTCGGTTATACGACGCCGGATGAATACGGTAAGATGTTCAAGTATGTAGCGGATCATGTTCCAAATATCGATAAAGCTGTTCTTTCCGCCCACTGTCACGATGACCTTGGGATGGCAGTCAGCAACTCCATTTCCGCTCTAGAGCATGGGGTTCGACAAATCGAAGGAACCATTAACGGAATTGGTGAACGTGCAGGTAATGCCGCACTTGAGGAAATTGCCGTTGCCCTTACAATCAGGAAAGATCGTTACGATTACCAAACAAATCTTGTCTTGAATGAAATTAAACGTACGAGTGATCTCGTCAGCCGTTTGACTGGCATGATGGTCCCAGGAAATAAAGCAGTTGTCGGACGTAATGCCTTTGCTCACGAATCCGGCATTCACCAGGATGGAGTACTGAAGGAAGCGTCTACCTACGAAATTATCACTCCAGCGATGGTTGGCATCGATTCCAATCGAATGGTGCTAGGCAAACACTCTGGAAGACACGCATTTAAACAAAAAGCCGAAGAGCTTGGCTTTGAATTGAATGATGCGAAGCTGAAAGAAGCGTTTGAATCGTTCAAAAATCTGACAGGCAAGAAGAAAGAAGTTACAGAAGACGATCTTTTCGCGATCCTGACAGATACGCAAACTGAAAACGAAGATCAACCGAAATACGAGATGAAGGCTTTCCAAGTCCAGTACGGCAGTGTCAATAGACCAACCGCTACAGTATTGCTTACTCGCCCGGATGGTGAGGAAGTCGAAAAGGCGAACACAGGCGAAGGAAGTGTCGAAGCGATTTACAATACGCTGGATGACTTGATTGATGCAGATGTCCATTTGCAGGACTATCAATTGAGTTCAATCGGTAAAGGGCGCGATGCTTTGGCGGAAGTTCATGTTCAGCTGACCGTCAATGGTGTGAAAGCATCTGGCCGTGCTGCTGACCAGGACGTACTGGAAGCATCAGCAAACGCGTTCATTAACGCCGTGAACCGTACACTAAACCGCCAGCACAAAGATACCTATCAACAAGTTCAAGTATAAAAAGGGGGATGTCCAATGAAAAAGCATATCGTTCTTTTGCCGGGAGATGGAATCGGCCCGGAAGTCACCAAAGCAGCCAAGCGCGTTCTTGAAGCTGTAGCTGAACGCTATCAACACACATTCACGTTTGAAAGTCAGGACATCGGTGGAGCGGCGATCGATCATCAAGGATCGCCACTCCCGGAAGATACGGTGGAAGCTTGTAAAAAAGCCGATGCTGTTTTTCTCGGAGCCGTTGG
Organism: Halobacillus sp. BBL2006; assembly: GCF_000786645.1. Lineage (GTDB taxonomy): Bacteria > Bacillota > Bacilli > Bacillales > Halobacillaceae > Halobacillus. Next base: position 1,292 of record NZ_JRNX01000379.1, on the reverse strand, counting down.
AGGTCCAAAATGGGATCAACTGCCTGGACACATGAGGCCGGAAAAAGGGCTGCTGGGCATCCGCAAACAACTTGGACTTTTTGCCAATCTTCGTCCTGTCAAAGCCTATCAGCAACTGCTGCATGCTTCTCCTTTGAAACCTGAAGTCGTTGCAGGAAGTGACCTGTTAATCGTTCGTGAGCTGACAGGCGGCCTATACTTCGGTGAGCCAAGCGAACGAAGGAAGGATGGGAAGGAAGTTGTCGATACCCTCGCTTATCAAAGAGTTGAAATTGAACGTATCGTCGAAAAAGCATTCGAAAGTGCACAGCTTCGCAGAAAGCATCTTACTTCCGTCGATAAAGCAAACGTATTGGAATCAAGTCGCATGTGGCGTGAAGTTGTTGAAGAAAAGAAAAAAGATTATCCGGATGTCACTGTCGAGCATATGCTTGTCGACGCCGCAGCCATGAAGCTCGTAACAAACCCTTCAGCTTTTGACGTCATCGTGACGGAAAACATGTTCGGAGACATTTTGAGTGATGAAGCATCCGTTCTGACTGGATCGCTAGGTATGCTTCCATCCGCTAGTGTAAGAAGTGATGGGGTTGGACTTTACGAGCCGGTGCACGGTTCTGCTCCGGATATCGCAGGGCAAAATAAAGCGAATCCGCTAGCTTCGATTCTTTCTACAGCGATGATGCTGAAGCACTCATTCCAGATGGAAGAAGAGGCAGAGGAAATAGAAAAAGCGGTCGCAGACGTATTGCAGGCGCGCTATCACACAGCCGATTTGCAAATAAGCGGCGGCGTACAAGTAAGTGGAAGCGAACTTGCCAATAAAGTGATCGAACAATTGAGTACAAGTGATGCAGCTGAAAATATCATGCGCTGTTACGTGTAAAAGAGAGGGGAGTGGAACAAATGAGTCAACCTAAAACAATTGTAGAAAAGATTTGGGAGCAGCATGTTGTTCATGAAGAAGAGGGGAAGCCGAACCTATTATACATCGACTTGCATTTGGTCCATGAAGTGACTTCCCCTCAAGCTTTTGAAGGTTTGCGCATGAGTGGCCGTAAGGTGCGGCGTCCTGAACGCACCTACGCCACGATGGATCACAACGTTCCGACCGTCCATCGGAACGTCATTAAGGATGCCGTATCCAAAAAGCAAATGGAAACATTAAAAGAAAATTGTGAAGAATTCGGAATCAACTTGGCGGATATTAACCACCCGGATCAGGGAATTGTTCACGTCATTGGACCTGAGCTAGGTTTGACCCAGCCAGGAAAAACGATCGTATGTGGAGACAG
>NZ_JRNX01000378.1 GCF_000786645.1 Halobacillus sp. BBL2006 | reverse complement strand
CATTTAAGCCTCGTACTTCACCTTATGACTTCCAAGGCCTGGGAATTGAAGGCCTTAAAATGCTCAAACAAGCAGCTGATGAGAATGATCTTGCAGTTGTAAGTGAAATCGTCAACCCTGCTGACCTTGAAGAAGCACTGGATTACCTTGATGTTATCCAAATCGGTGCTCGTAACATGCAAAACTTTGAACTTCTGAAAGCTGCTGGATCTGTCAACAAGCCTGTTTTGTTGAAGCGAGGAATGTCAGCGACAATTTCTGAGTTCATCAATGCAGCTGAATATATCATTTCTAGAGGAAATGAAAACATCATCCTATGTGAGCGCGGAATTCGAACATATGAAAAGGCAACTCGAAATACATTAGATATTTCATCAGTACCAATTCTTAAACAAGAGACACACCTACCGGTTATGGTAGATGTGACCCACTCTACAGGAAGAAGAGATCTTTTGCTGCCTGCTGCAAAAGCTGCTCTAGCTATTGGGGCAGACGGGGTGATGGCAGAAGTACACCCAGACCCGGCAGTAGCCCTATCAGATTCGGCTCAGCAGATGGATATTCCAACCTTCCAGAACTTCATGAAAGAGTTAACAAAATAGTTCAATTATGATAAGTTAGGCTAGAAAATTAGCCTAACTTATTTTTTTGCTGAAAAGTTATCCGTTATAATGATATGGGTATCCTAGTAATGTATATACACGAACATTGCGGAACAGCGCTATCTATCGTATGATTATTTTATTAAATAAGTCGTACTAGTGGATTCGACAAAGGAGGAAACAAGATGAATGTAACAATATATGATGTAGCGAGAGAAGCGAATGTTTCCATGGCTACTGTATCAAGGGTAGTCAACGGGAACCCGAATGTTAAACCCGCAACGAGGAAAAAGGTGCATGATGCGATTGAGCGCCTTGGGTATCGCCCTAATGCAGTCGCTCGTGGGTTAGCGAGTAAAAAGACTACAACGGTGGGGGTAATTATCCCCGACATTTCAAGTATCTTTTTCGCAGAATTGGCGCGAGGAATTGAAGACATCGCGACGATGTACAACTATAACATCATTCTGAGTAATTCAGATCAAAATAAAGATAAAGAACTTCACCTCATTAATGCGATGCTCGGCAAACAAGTGGATGGTTTAGTATTTATGGGAGGGAAGATTACTGAAGATCACATCCGTGAATTCAAGACTTCTTCTGTACCTATTGCACTGGCAGCTACGGTAGATGAGAGTGAAGAAACTCCTGCTGTTAACATTAATTATGAGCAGGCGGCCTATGACGCAACGGAATTACTGCTTTCTCATGAAAATAAAAACGTAGCTTTTGTTGCAGGACCTGAAGATACAGTCATCAATGCTCAGAAACTTGAAGGATATAAACGAGCGATGAAAGATCATGGACACGATTCTCCAGAAAAATGGATCGTTAGCGGTGACTATACTTATGATTCAGGCATTGAAGCTTTAGATCAACTCCTAGAACTTGATGAGAAGCCGACAGCTGTATTTGTATCAGCTGATGAAATGGCGTTAGGTGTCATTCACGGAGCGCAGGACAAAGGGATTCGTGTCCCAGAGGACTTGGAAGTGTTTGGATTCGATAATACTCGATTAGCGACGATGGTCCGCCCGACTCTTTCTACTGTCGTTCAGCCTATGTACGATATTGGAGCCGTTGCTATGCGTCTTCTTACAAAATTAATGAATAAAGAAGAAGTGGAAGAGCAAAACGTTATCTTACCTCACCGAATTATAGAAAGAAACTCAACTCAGCAGAAATAGTACCGATATAGTAAGTAGACTGTATCTGGACGAAACTGAGGAGAGAGTGAAATGACTAGGAAAGACTTGTTAACTCCCGTTGGTATTACAATTGGGTTCATTATGGTTATCTTCGGCATTATGTCGAATGCAGGATTCAGCGGTTTGACTTCATTTATTCAAGCCTCATCAATCATCATCGTGTTAGGAGGGCTGATGGCAGCCCTATTAGTGAATTTTAATATGAATGAGATGAAATTGACGTTCCGTGTTACGAAAGAAGCGTTTAAGAAGAGTGATATGAATTTAAGGGAATTGATCTCTTTATTTGTTCAACTCTCTGAGAGGGCTAGGAGAGAAGGGCTGCTGGCTCTTGAAGCGGAACTTGATGAAGTAGAGGATCCTTTTATTAAAAAAGGGATTCTGCTTGCGGTCGATGGAATAGAACCAGAAGTTATCAACGATATCATGAACGCGGAAGTTGTAGCTGTCGAGGAACGACATCAGCGGGGAAGAGCCATCATCGAAAAAGCAGGGGAGTACGCTCCGGCTTGGGGTATGATTGGTACATTGATCGGGCTGGTTCTTATGCTGCAAAGTTTGTCTACCCCTGAGGATTTAGGACCGAAAATGGCTGTTGCATTATTGACGACGTTTTACGGAACTTTATTGGCCAATCTGGTTTTTCTTCCGATGGCAGGCAAACTAGAGAATAAGACAGATCAAGAAGTTTTCATGAAACAAGTCATCATTGAAGGAGTCATAGGTGTTCAATCGGGCCAAAACCCTAAAATCCTCGAAGAAAAGCTGAGTGCGTTCTTATCTGAAGAAGACAAATCTTTCGAAGAAGAACAGCAGGAGGATTCTTTAGGAGAAGCAGCTAATGAAGCATAAGAGGAAGAAGAAAAGCAACAACGGCGCTCCGAAATGGATGACGACCTATGCGGATATGATTACCTTAGTCTTAGTGTTTTTCGTTCTCCTATTTTCAATGTCACAAATTAACTTAGTCAAATTCGAAGCGGTAGCCGAATCATTCAGAAACCGAATGATTTTTGATTTTTACCCTTCTCCGATTGAAAATACGCACCCTACTGAACAATCGAAAATTCAGGAGAATGGGGAAAAGAACAACGAATTTGAAGTCCCGCTCGAGGAGCCAGAAAATCTTGTAGAAAAGCAGAATACTGTAAAAGAACTCGAGAACTTAGAAGAACTAAAAAAAGAAGTTGATCAATACTTAGAGAAAAACCAGCTGAATGATATTATTTCGGCGAATCAGACAGAGCGGGGAGTGGTCCTCGTTTTAGAAGAACAGCTCTTATTTGAAACGAGTCGAGCGGAAATTCTCGACAGTGCCAAGCCATTTTTGACTAAAGTAGGTACGCTGTTAAAAAACATTCCGAACTTCGTGAAAGTGGAAGGGCATACCGATAACCGTCAAATTTCAACTTACCGTTATCCATCCA
>NZ_JRNX01000038.1 GCF_000786645.1 Halobacillus sp. BBL2006 | reverse complement strand
AGCTTCTAACATAGGATTGAAGGATCAATTTATCGTAAAGCTTATGAATGATTCTCTTGCTATACGCGGAAGTAAAACAATGGATTGGATGAAAGAGAATGAGTTAAAGCCTACTATTGTAGCGGATGATGGAACGATGGAAAGCTTGTTCAAATCCTTGCCCGCACCGGTTAGTGAAGAATCAAGCGTATTTCTGCAGGCCTATCATCAAGATGATGCTTTACTGAAAGACAAATTAAGTAAAGCAGGGTATGACGTATATTTGTCTCAACCCTACTCATTTGAGCCACCAGGTGAAAAGATTGTCTTTCAATTAAAAGAAGAGATTATTAAACAAACATTAGATGCCGTGGTTTTCACAAGCAAGACCCAGGTAAAAAATGTGTTTAATGATGACCGTCAGAAGCTAGTGGAATCATTTAATGATCAAGTTCTAGCTGTAGCTGTAGGGAAAGTAACAGCGAAAGAATTGGAGGATCAAGGGATCGAGTATGTGTTATATCCCAACCGGCCGAAAATGGGAGCAATGGTCGTGGAGATGGATCGATACTATCAGAAGTCCCTCACAATCCAATAGGAAAAAAAGTGATTAAATATGAAAGAATTTAACGGAGGTGTGGAATTTTGCAGTTAGAGGTTATGAACAGCCCTTTTAATCAAGAACAAGCTGAGCTTTTAAATCGCCTGCTGTCAACGCTGACCGACAGTCAGAAGATGTGGTTGAGCGGATATTTAGCAGCTCCTCAATCAGGTGCACCAGTGAAAGAACAGCGCACGGCTACTGAAGGAGCTTCTTACATAGAAGCCCCTGATAAAACTAGGGAGATTACCATTCTTTACGGATCTCATACTGGAAATTGTCAGGCTCTGGCGGAAGAATATTCACAAAAACTCATACAGAATAATTATAATGTCACTGTATCTTCGATGGATGATTTCAAACCAAAATCATTGAAGAAAGTAGAAGACTTACTCGTATTGACAAGTACTCACGGAGACGGTGATCCGCCGGATAATGCCATTACATTCTACGATTTTCTTCACAGTAAACGGGCACCTAAGCTGGATGGAATGCGGTTTTCAGTGCTTTCGCTAGGTGACAGCTCTTATGAGTTCTTTTGCCAGACAGGGAAAGAGATTGACAAGCGGCTAGAGGAACTAGGCGGAGAGCGAATTTACGAGCGAGTTGACTGTGATTTGGATTTTGAAGAACCTGCATCTCAGTGGTTTGAGGGTGTTCAACAAAAATTGAACGATCAGAATTCAAGTGTAGAGCCCCAAACATCTACCCTCGATCATTCGGCAGTTGACCTACCTGTCTATTCAAGAGCAAATCCTTATCACGCGGAAATATTAGAAAACATTAATCTGAATGGGAGAGGTTCGAATAAGGAAACACGCCATGTTGAGTTGGACCTTGAAGGTGCCCAACTAGCTTATGAGCCAGGAGATAGTCTAGGTATTTATCCAGAGAACGATTCGGTACTAGTCGATCAGCTGATTGAAGAAATGAATTGGAATCCTGAAGAATCAGTTTCTATTAATAAGCAGGGAGATATTCGATCACTTAGAGAAGCGCTTCTCTCTACTTATGAGATTACGAGCTTAACGAAGCCACTTCTCCAAAAGGCAGCTAAGCTTACCAAGGACGAAGCGCTTCACAAGCTGATCGAATCCGAAGATCAAAATGAGCTGAAAGAGTATATCTACGGAAGGGATCTTCTGGATTTAGTTAGAGATTATGGTCCTTGGCATGGAGAAGCTCATGAATTTTTAGGAATCCTTCGTAAAATTCCAGTCCGATTGTACTCTATTGCAAGCAGTATAAAAGCAAATCCTGAGGAAGTTCATCTCACGATCGGGGCATTAAGATATGATGCTCATGGCCGCGGCCGTACAGGTGTTTGTTCCGGTCAGTGTGCCGAACGTTCCCAACCAGGTGACCGGCTGCCGGTCTTTGTACAGAAAAATTCTAACTTTAAACTCCCTGAAAACCATGAGGCTCCCATCATCATGATCGGAGCAGGTACAGGTGTAGCTCCATACCGAGCCTTTCTCGAGGATCGAGAGGAAGAAGGAGCAGGAGGGAAATCCTGGTTGTTCTTCGGGGAACAGCATTTCGTAAGTGACTTTTTATATCAGACAGAGTGGCAGCAGTGGCTGGAAGAAGGCATACTCACGAAAATGGATGTTGCCTTTTCTCGAGATACAGATGAAAAAGTATATGTTCAACACCGGCTGCAAGAGAATAGCAAAGAATTATTTAAATGGATTACAGAAGGGGCTTATATATACGTTTGTGGTGATGAAAAGCATATGGCGAAAGATGTTCAGTCCACTATTTTACAAGTCCTCGAGCAAGAAGGAGCCATGTCGAAAGAAGAAGCAGAAGATTATCTGAATCAACTCCGTAAACAAAAACGTTATCAGCGAGACGTTTATTAAATAGCTCATATGAAAGGAGCTTTAAGATGGAAAAAAATAGATTTCCGGAACAGGCCGGACCTCCAAGTGAAATGGAAAAAATCAAAGAAGACAGTGATTATCTTCGCGGTTCTCTAGTTGAGAATTTTGCGAATCGTATTACTGCAGGAATTCCAGATGAAGAAACAAAAATCTTGAAGTTCCATGGCAGCTATATGCAGGATGACCGAGATGTAAGGATCGAACGTAAGCAAAAGAAGCTGGAACCTGCCTATCAATTTATGATTCGTGTCCGATTACCAGGTGGAGTAGCTACTCCTAATCAATGGCTAGTAATGGATGACCTCGCCAACACGCATGGAAACGGAACAATGAAATTGACGACTCGTCAGACATTCCAGTTGCACGGAATCTTGAAATGGAATATGAAAAAAACTATACAGGGAATGGATAAAGCACTGATGGATTCTATTGCAGCCTGTGGAGATGTGAACAGAAATGTAATGTGTAATTCGAATCCTTATCAGTCAAATATTCATAATCAAGTATACCTTAAGGCGCAAGAAGTTAGTGAACACTTACTTCCAAAGACAAAAGCCTATCATGAAATTTGGTTAGATGAAGAAAAGGTCTCAGACAGCCGTGAAGAGGTAGAACCGGTCTATGGTCCTCTTTACTTGCCTCGTAAATTCAAGATCGGCATGGCTGTCCCACCATCCAATGATGTTGATGTGTTTTCTCAGGATCTCGGATTCATCGCTATCCTTGAGGATGGAGAGTTAGTTGGATTTAATGTGGCTGTAGGTGGAGGAATGGGAATGACTCATGGAGACACTACCACTTACCCACAATTAGCCAGGGTCATCGGATTTTGCCCACCTGATAAAGTGAATGAGGTGGCTGAGAAAGTGGTTACCATTCAGAGGGATTACGGCAATCGCTCTGAACGCAAAAATGCCCGATTTAAATACACTGTAGATAGAAAAGGCATTGACTGGATTACTAATGAGCTTAATGAAAGGTTAGGATGGAATCTGGAAGAGGCCAGACCTTATTCTTTTGACCATAATGGTGATCGCTATGGATGGGTGAAAGGAGATAGCAAATGGCATCTTACTCTTTTCATCCAAAATGGACGAATCAAGGATGAGGAAAACCATCCGCTTATGACCGGTCTCAGGGAAATTGCTAAGGTGCATACAGGAGATTTCAGGTTGACTCCTAATCAAAACTTGATTATTGCAAACGTAGATGATGAACAAAAAGAACAGATCAACGCACTGGTTGATCAGTATGGACTTACCGATGGAAGCTATAATTCAGCATTACGCCGCAATTCAATGGCCTGTGTCGCTTTACCGACTTGTGGATTGGCGATGGCCGAATCAGAAAGATACCTTCCTTCATTGATTGATAAGGTAGAAGAAGTGCTGGATGATGCCGGGTTAAGAGATGAAGAAATCGTCATCCGTATGTCGGGCTGTCCGAATGGATGTTCCAGACCAGCGCTGAGTGAAATTGGTTTTATCGGGAAAGCGCCAGGTAAATACAATATGTATCTTGGCGGAGGCTTTAAAGGCGAACGCCTGAATAAACTGTATCGAGAAAACATTGGTGAGGAAGAGATTCTACAAGAATTAAAACCAATTTTGTTTCAGTATGCAAAAGAACGAGAAGCAAATGAACATTTTGGAGATTATGTCATTCGAGCAGGATACATCGATGCCGTAGAGTCTGGCCTGGATTTCCACAAGTAGAGTAGAGGGCGCTTTCAAAAATGGAAGCGTCTTTTTCTGTATTCTGATTGTTATTTCATGGAAAATTTGAAATGCTTAGTAACGAGAGGTGATCATAAAGGGGGCTTGAAGTTGAAGGTGACATGTTTTTTTGTAAAAAAGCATACATGATTAATCAATCGGATACTCAGTATTTTAAAATTCAAAAAAATCCGAAGGCTAGTTATGTTTGTAAAGATTGCAATCAATCTATGCAAAAAGAGGCTCAGAAAAGTACAGGATTAAATCCTGATGCCATTGATCCTTACAGCAAATTTTTATAATTTACTTGATCTTTATCTTAAATTTCAAAGGTGTATTTTTCAGACAAAAATTTATCATAAAAAAAAAGAGGGTCTTGGTGACAAGACCCTCTTTATTCGTTTTTATCAAACCACAATGGGGTGTCGTTTTCTACTTCTCCATTGTAATTGATGAAGATCTCTTCATCTTCTTCTATATCCTTATGAGCAAAGAATTCAAACGTGTGATTATCAAAATTGATTCGATAATCCGCATTCGGCTGATAGGAATGGTTGAACATCATGCCATACCCTAACAACATAGCCGTATGATTCTCACCATATTCAAACATATAATCGGCTAGTAATGTCTTTTCAATGTGGACATACTCTTCATTCGGATATGGAATGACTGGAGCTTCATGGATCAACTCATCTTTTTTGATGGGTTTGGTTGCAAACATTCCTCTATTGAATTCCTGGTCGGTAAGCGTTGAAGTTCTGATTTCAATCATGTGGGTCACCTGCACTTTCTATATAACAAATACTTTTAACTACTTTAGTCTGACAGGTGTTAGCACGAAACGCAAATTTTTCTTTCGAGACACGCAATATTAAACTAAAGAGAAAAATTTAAGAGGGAATGATATAGTGGTATTTCGAACGATTCATAACGGAGGACAGGGCATTTATTATATGTAGGGTTTACTCATGAAAAAATTAGGACTGGAGTATCCAAAGGTCAATTGAGCCTTTTATTAATACGATCCAATCCTTCAATTTTTGCCTGCTCAGTGCTCAGCTCACGTTTCAAGAGTACATTTTCTGCTGTCATTCCCGCCAGAATCGATACCCCTATAAGAGTACGTAAGACTTCAGGGTCTGGGATCAAATAGGTAACTGCGAAGATGGAAGCCGCTGAACCAATAAAGAAGTCTGCTAAAAAGCCTAAGTAGATTCCCTGTGGACGTTTTCTTACTTTGGGGAAAACCAAAACTTTGCCGTTTCTCATCAAATGGGCAAGCACTCCTGTAAAACCTCCTATTAATCCCGCAATGACCAAGGTATTTGTCATGAAACTTCCCCCTAAAAATGGGCCTGAAAAAAGCGGCCTTCAGAAATCATAGAAACATAGAAAATATGCACTAATCATCAACTGAAAGATCCGCTCTATTTGACGACCCCTATTTTTTTATAAAGGCAAGCTACTATAGTGAACAGTATAAAGATAGTATACAATTATTTTGTCAGAAAATAAAGACTTTTATGGATATTTTTTACACTTTCTGCGAATTAAGTTTTCGACATATTGGCCCGATCGATCAATTCATGCATCTGTTTTTCAAAATGAGTGACTTCTTTGGTATCATGGGCGTTCAGCATTTGTTGTTTTAAAGACTCAAATTTTTTCAATTCTTCAGCACTCATCTTACTGGATAACATCCCTTTTTCTACTTGCAGAGTGTTCAGAAACTCCTGGATGAGATCAAAATAATATCTCGTTTCATCTATTGAATTAGCTTGCCTGAATGATGACATCAACTGGTCAAATTTTTCTTTCTCTCTATCATTCATTTGAAACATTTGGACACCTCCATAATCCTTAAGATAGAGCCTATGATTTAAATACCACTTCAATGTATCTCTTACACACTTCTTTTTCCACTATTAAAGATTCTGCAAATATAAAAGCCTGTCTCCTCTTCAAATGAAGGAGGTGACAGGCTTTTATACATTATTTATTTCATCAAGCCATCGTCACTTCTAATCGCTCTAACCCTCTTAGAAGGAAAACAGGTCGCCATTGTGATGAATGATTTTCTTCAGCCAGGCGGATATTCGGAAACGTCTTTATTAACTTTTCTAATGCAATCTCACCTTCAAGTCGAGCTAGAGGGGCACCAAGACAGAAATGTATCCCGAAACCAAAA
>NZ_JRNX01000377.1 GCF_000786645.1 Halobacillus sp. BBL2006 | reverse complement strand
GAGGAAGCTCACCACATGCCCACGGAAAGCGAGTGATTCCCAGGACCTCCTAATTCTGTCCCAAGTAAAGGAAACAGGCTTACAAACATCTCGAAATCGAGTCTTACAGAATTCTGCACTTATACTGAAAAACCTTTTATTATTTTGATGACTAATCTTTTTACAAAAACAATATTGGTAAAGCCATTTAAAAAGCGCTCTGAAATAATTCAGAACGCTTCCTACTGTAACAAGAAATTATTTGTTTTGATTGAAGAAATCCTTGATTCGCTTTTTCAGATCATCAGGAGCCTGAGAAGCTTTCAAACGAGCATTAAGGTCCTTCATGTGATCCCAATTATTATTATTCGTGTAAACAGAAATCGGTTTGTCTGTAATTTCTTTTACCTTTGCCTGAATCTTTTTATTAACTGATTGATCTCTACGATCATAAGGGTTAACCATCACAGCTACATAGACACGGTCATCGGTTGTATAAGCCTGAGTCATGGTCACTTCTTCCAACTCGTTTACCTTTTCCATAATTGCCATTGACTCTTCATTATTAAATACATTGTCATGTGAACGGTTCGTTTCCCCATATTTAGAGTTGCGGAATTCATCTTCTGCTGTTCGCTTAAAGTAGCTATCTTTTCCTGTAGGGATCTTGCCTCTGCGTTCTATTCCTTTATCTGAGGAATACTCCAATGGTTGGTAGTAAGACTCTTCCTGATCAGCAGGTGCCTGTTCAGCCGCTTCCTGATTATTATTACAGGCAACTAATGAAGAAAGAAATACAATCATAAATAGTGAAATTTTCCACATAAAAAACATTCTCCTTTTACCCTTACTATGGTACAAGGAGAATGTTTTAGTCTGTTAATATTCGCCAGTTTATTGTGGAGGAGAAGGTGGAAGCTGCCGTTTGTGAGCAGACTTCTTATGCATAGCATCAATGATTTTCTTATCCTCTTCAGGGATCTCTTCTCCCTTCAAGTATTTATCAATCATTTCATAACTTGTTCCCATTTCATTTTCATCTGTCTGTCCTTCCCAAAGGCCTGCACTTGGCTGCTTATGGACAACTTCATGAGGAACTCCTAGATATTCAGCCATTTCACGTACTTCACCTTTTGTTAAGTGAACGAGTGGGACGAGGTCAACCCCACCATCTCCGAATTTTGTGAAGTACCCTGTGTACCATTCGGCAGCGTTGTCTGTCCCGACAACTAAGTATTTATGATTGGTTGCAACTGTGTATAAAGTGCTCATTCTTAGTCGGGCACGTAAGTTTGCATCTGCCAGTTTGGCCTGCTCCTCATTGAATGAGTCTTGGTTTTTTAATTGCTGCTTAATCGTACTAAACATGACTTCATGCGTCTCTGTCAAATCAACGGTAATGGATTCAATGCCACAAACATCAATGACTTTTTGTGCGTGGTCTTGATCACTGGACTGACTTTTACAAGGCATAATAACACCTAAAGAATGTTCAGGGCATGCTTGCTTGATTAAGTTCGCTACGACAGCTGAATCGATGCCGCCACTTACTCCAACAAGCAGCCCTTCTACATTCGCCTGCTCTACTTGGATGCGTAACCAAGATACAATCTTTTCAACTTTTTGCTCCACCGGATTGTTCATCCTTTCACACATATGATATCTAATCATAGCATATTTTCTGTGTAACGGACAAACATCTTACGGCTCTCCCATGATTTTTCCAATTTCTTCAGATGACGCATAAAAGATGCGTCCCCACGCAGGCACCTTCGATATCCATACAACCACTCTCTTAATAAGTCAGCTGGTACGAGAACACCTTTAAGCCAGAGCTCCTGGTCCTCAACGTGTTGAAAGTAATTGAATACAGAAGATTTTTGTCCTTCAATATAGGGAAGAAACCGTTGAGCCAATTGAATGTCATCATAAACTCTAGGACCAGTATGCAATAAATCAAAGTCAATCAATTTAATTTCATTTTTTCGGTGAATGATGAAGTTGTGATGTGCCACATCTCCATGCAGCCATTCATGATTTTCCCACGCTTTTTCTTCTACTTCACCCCAAGGATGATTCGCGAAAAGCTCTAACTGCTTCAGCATACAAGCTCGCACCTCATCAAAGAGAGAAGTTTTTCGATAATCTAAAAAGACATCCCGAGAATCCTCAAACTGCTCTAGACGTCTTTCCCATTTAACATATAACGGATCTTTAGGAATAGCTAAGACGGCAATGCCTTTCGTTGTTCGATGAAACTGACGCAAAACCTTTACCGCAAGTTCTCGATCATGGTGCTTATCAAAATTCGCATGCCTTCCTTTTAACCACTCGAAAAGACCCCATTCACAACCCAGCTTACTTTTCGTGTAGACATCTTCTTCAAACGGCAGAGGCCTTGCAGCTGATTGATAGGCATAATTCCAATGTTTGAAGAAGTCAATCTGCTGGTGGAGAGTTTGCGCTCTTCGATACCCTTTTAAGATCATCGGAGTGCCATTGTAACGCACTTTGTAAACCTTCGGCTTAATCATCTTCTCATATGTTATCGGAATATGCTGTTCATGAAGAAGCCAATGAAAAAGGCGATCCGAATAAGAATCGCCTTCTCTATGTTCAGTCTTCATCTAGATCATCGTCCCTCCAAGGTTGTGGATACCATTGACCTTGGAATGGCTGTTGTTGATTCCAATTCCCCATTGATTGCGGCGTATTCCAGTTTCCCATCGGCTGTCCGCCGTGATAAGGCTGCCAACCTCCCATCGGTTGTTGCATTGGCCCATAGGATTGCGGCCATTGTTGTTGCGGATAACCCTGGAACGGTTGTTGTCCATATCCCATCATTGGTCCATATGCCTGAGGGTCTTGCCACTGTCCTCCTTCGCATCCACAATCAGAACCCGCTTGCATTCCACCCATCATGGAAGAGGACTCACTTTCATATTCAACTCCTCCAACTTGTGGATACATTTGCTGAGGATACATTGGCATTGGCTGCTGGTGCATCGGCATCTGCATTGGCATCATGTAAGGTTGAGGCGGGCAACAATAAAAGTCTGAATGTACAAGCTGCGGCTGACCTGGTGGACAATATTGTTCCTGTGGTGCATATTGCTGTGGTGCGTATTGCTGTGGTGCGTACTGCTGCGGTGCATATTGCTGCGGTATATATTGCTGTGGTTCGTATTGTTCAGCTTTTACGTCTTCTTTTGATTCCTCAGAAGGCATTTCCTCTTTTTCTGCTTTTGGAGCTTGAGGCATAGGCATCTGAGGAAGATGAAATGTCGTATAATAATTTTGCATCTGTTGGTCGATGCTCGGCATCGATATCGGCATATTCATGTTAATTGGCTGCATTGGCATCATCGGTTTTTCCATGACACCTTTCGCTACCGGCTTTTTCTCGTCCTCTTTGATGATAGGAATCGGCTTCGGTACGTTTTCTTTATAAGGAGGCATGGATGGCATTTCTTTTTTCGGCATTTCTTTCTTTGGCATTTCTTTCTTCGGCATCTCTTTCTTCACTTGCTTTGTCCCTTGAGGAACTTTGATTTTCATACCCGGCATAATCATATCAGGATTGGAAAGCTGGGTATTTACCGATTTTAACTCTTCAAAGTCAACCCCATACTTTTTCGCAATCTTCCAGAGTGTATCGCCTTTTTGTACAATGTGAATTCTCACCATTGCAACTCCCTTCCTGAAAATCTAGAAAACAATAAGACAATAATAGCTTCATAACACTCTATGCAGCACAAGCTCAAAGATTGATGAAAAAGCCTATATTTATTTTCAACAAATATAAACAAACCCCTGATAACCTTTTGATATAAAGGCTTCAGGGGTTAACAAAATTTATGGTTTTCGGACTGGCGTCGGTACATCAATTTGATAAGCAGGATAAGTGCCGAGAACTTTCAATTGACACCCTAAGGCTTCAAGTTCAGCCTGGACCCCAGGGAATAACACTTGATCATACGGTTGATCGACGTCTATTAAGAAAAAGTAGTTGCCGAGACCTGTCTTCATCGGCCTTGATTCGATCTTTGAAAGGTTCATTTTTCTCCAGGAAAAAGCAGCTAATACCTGATGCAGTGCTCCTGCATAATCCTTAGGAAGGGTCACCATCACGGTTGTTTTATGCCTGGATACTGGATGATCTTTCACTTTTAATGCCTTGGCATTCTTTTGGACGACGGCAAAGCGGGTATGATTATTATCATAATCATGAATATTGGTATCCAACAGCTTTAAGCCATTTTCTTCAGCAGCAAGGTGATTCCCTATGGCTGCTACGTCATTACCACTTGCAGCTACAATTTCAGCAGCTTTCCCTGTGGAAGCCGTGTATTCAAGTTCAGCATCAGGAAAATGCTTATGCAAATATTGGTGACACTGGGCAATGGCATGACTATGCGAGTAGATCTTCTTGATTTTTTCACCTTGATAATCCGGATTGACAAGAAGGTGCTGCTTGATAGGTACTGTCATTTCAGCTATGATCGACTGGTTCACCTGGTGCACCAAATAATCGATCGTTAGGTGAACAGAGCCTTCAATCGCATTTTCAAGCGGTACAACCCCTGTTTCAATGTCACCGCGTTCAACGGCGTCCAAACATGCAGGGATGCTTTCATAGCTGATGAAAGATCCACCGTCAAAGAGTGCGTCCACTGCCATTTTTGTAAACGTTCCTTTTGGTCCTAAATAACCGATCCGTTGATTTTCCATTCCTTCCCCTCCAGTTAAGCTCCTGTACTTAATATCTCTACCCGATCGACGAAATCGAGCTTGTGTAGTTGCTGTAGTAAATATTCAATGGAATAGACCATCCCTGTCGTGTTTAAGGACAGGGTCACGTTCGCTTTTCCTTGTAAAGGAATGGTCTGGTGTATGGTCAGAACATTACAGCCTGAATTGGCTACCGTCTGCAATAAGTTTGAGAGTGTACCCGCTCGATCTTCTAAATGGAAGAAAAGGGTGATCATCTGTTCTTTTACCATAGCCTGAAAAGGAAACACAGCGTCCCTATATTTATAGAAAGCACTTCTTGAAAGTCCAACTGACTGAACAGCCTCAAAGATGGATTCTACTTTTCCCCGTTCAAGAAGAGCTTTCGCTTCAATCGTCTTTTTCATCGCTTCCGGGAGGATGTCACTACGGACTAAATAAAACTTCTCATTATAATCCGCCAATTCAACCCCTCCCTTCTTTAATCTACAAATTCGAACTCATAGTCAAGAATTCTCACTGTATCCCCATCATTTGCACCACGTTTGCGGAGTGCTTCATCTACACCCATGCTACGCAATTGTCTTGCAAATCGATTGATGGATTGATCATGCGAGAAATCGGTCCGTTTGAATAGTGATTCGATTTTTTCGCCATAGAGTACATAGGCCCCGTCGTCTGCACGAGTTATCTTGAAAGCGGCTTCTTCTTTCTCATATTTATAGACGACCCTCTCATCCACTTCTTCGATAGCTTCTTCTTGTTTCGGAATGCGCTCAAGCTGATCAGCTACCGCATAAAGCAGTTCATCAATCCCTTCGCGTGTTACCGTTGAAATAGGATAGATGATAACATCTTCTCCTGCTTGTTCCTTGAACATTTCCAAATGGTCTTCAGAATCAGGCATATCCATTTTGTTAGCGACAACAATCTGTGGACGGTTTTCTAAACGTTTATCATAGGATGACAATTCATTATTAATTGTTACGTAATCCTCATAAGGGTCGCGTCCCTCTCCGCCCGACATAT
>NZ_JRNX01000376.1 GCF_000786645.1 Halobacillus sp. BBL2006 | reverse complement strand
TGCCGGGGATTATCGCTTTTAATATGTTCGGACCTGGTCTAGAACCCACAGATGCTTACCCGCGCTTAGTTACCGAAGTCCTTCCAACGCCACTTGTAGGGTTTTTCGCAGCGGTATTATTCGGTGCAATCCTGTCTTCATTCAACTCAGCATTGAATTCATCCGTAACGCTGATTGCCCTGAATATTTACAAGCCGTATTTTAACCCGGATGCTCCGGATAAACAGATTGTGCGAAGAGGAAAAGCAGTCGGAATTATCCTGGCACTATTCGCCATGTGTATTGCGCCACTGATTGATAAAGTGCCTCAAGGATTTTTCCAATACTTACAGATCGTTAACGGGTTTTATAACGTGCCGATCTTTACTATCCTGATTGTCGGTTATCTGACTAAAAGGGTACCGGCCATCGCTGCAAAAGTTGCATTATTTGTCTTTATCGCCATCTATGCAACAACGCAACTGTTCTTGGATACAGGCGTTCACTTCCTGCACATTCTTGCGATTTTGTTTGTTGCTTGTTCCTTGTTAATGCTATTGATTGGAAAACTGCGTCCGCGTGAGACAGATTTCATACTCGAGCAAAAATCCAAAGTGGATATGAAGCCTTGGAAACTCGTTTATCCTGTCGGCATCGCAGCGACGCTGGCCATGATCATTATCTATATCTTGCTTTCTCCAGCAGGAATTATTTAATGACTGCTACCCGCTCGCTCCTTTTGATATAATGGAAATACTGTCAAATTGAGAGAAAGGCGGGATGATGATGGCTAAAGCCAGTCAACCGATTGAATCGTTTTATCATAAAGTTTACGAAACTATGGAAGCTCTTCATCAGGAGGCGGAGGACTTAAAAGAATCATTAGATCAAGAGACTCCCGTGGATCAAGAAAAAATAGAGCGAACGGAATTTGCGCTGCAATTATCAAAAGACATACTGGAGAATTTCGTAGACTCCGGAAAGAGCATGACGATCAATTATGATCACCGCTCCGTAACGATTGAAGTGTCTAAATAACGAAAAATGGCCGTGTGCAGACACGGCCTTTCGTTTAATGATGGTCACACATCGCACCTCGGTTGGCTTCTCGAAATTTCCCCGGTGTGGTCTCCGTAACTTTTTTAAAGACTTTATTGAAGTAGTTCGCATTTTTATACCCAATCAGTGCCGCGATTTCATCTGTCGAATATTTCGTGTTTTGCAGCAATTCTTTTGCTTTGTTTATGCGAAGATCCGTCAAGTACTGGATAGGAGTTCGGTCCGTTGCCTGTTTGAATTGACGAGTGAAATGGTAACGGGACATCCCCGATGCCTCTGCCATATCATCAGGGCTGATATCTTCACTGTAATGGTTTTTCGCATACATGGCTGCTTCAATAATTGTCTCTGGCCACTGAGATAAGTTCTTCTCCAAATTCGAGCAATAATGAAATAGCTCCATTGTGAATTGATAGGCAAACCCTGAAGCCTGGTGTGCGTTTGAGATTTTTTTCATCGCTGCATGTTCAAGCAGCTGAAGTAAGTAGCGGACCGGGGCCGCATCTGGCGGTATATTCAAAACCGGACCGATGTTAGCTTGAATCTCATTCCAATACATTTCTACAACGTCGCCGTAAAGTGTCAAATACATGAACTCCCATTTGTCGCTGTCTTCAGGTAAGAAATAGCGGTAATCGCCGGGGATGTTAACGATAAAAGCGTGCCCAGCCGTTAGGGGGTGTCTTTCCCCATTGATTTCAATGGCCCCATGACCTGAAATCGTATATTGAAAAATGAATTTACCGGTATCTCTCCGGTTTGTACCGTCCCAATCATAAAGAGGCGTCGCTTGTTCATCCCAGCCAAGAGACCAAATTTGTGCCAGCTTCTGCAGTTTAGGATCAGAAAAGCGGTAACCGTAAGATCCGAATGTGAGAGGAAGTTGGTCCATCGGTACATCATCCTTTCTATACTATTAAATAGCAAATTTAAGCATTAGATATATTGTTGATCTGTTATATATGCCCTGTATATGTGAATTTTATATTGGTTCAACAAGAACATCAAGCAAAAAAAGGAACATGCGCTCATTTAATTTACCATTGATAAAAAGGGTACTCTGTTTCTACAATAAAATTAAATCTTTTATTCGTTTGTGGAAGCGCTTGCTAATAGATCGGAGGACGAATACATGCCAATATTCATTAATGAAGAAAATATGCAATTTCATCTACAAGGAAAAAACGTAAGCTACGTCTTTCATGTCATGAAAAATCGCCAGCTTGGTCATTTGTATATCGGTAACAAGTTAAGGAATCGCGAAGACTTCAGTCACTTGTCCAAAGTGGAGCATCGGGTTGCCTCCTCATATGTGTATGAAGAGGATCCTTCTTTTTCTTTGGATTTATTAAAACAAGAGTATCCAAGCTATGGCACATCCGATTACCGTGAGCCAGCTTTTCAATTGCTTCAGCCTAATGGAAGCCGTATTTCGGACTTCACTTACCGTGCCCATGAAGTGGTCGAAGGAAAACCAGCCCTTGATGGACTGCCAGCTACTTATACAGAGAGCGGGACGGAAGCGGAAACATTGGTCATCCATCTCCATGACGACGTTACAGAGGTGTCGCTTGAACTTATGTACACCGTTTTCCATGAACGCAATGTTGTGACAAGGACCTCCCGTTTCATTAATAGAGGGGAAGAGACCCACCAGCTTCAACGCGCGCTAAGTACATCGGTGGATCTGCCTGATGCCGATTACTCCCTCGTACAGCTGTCAGGCTCCTGGTCGCGGGAACGCCATATTCAAGAACGCAGGTTACAGCAGGGGATTCAAAGTATCACAAGTACGAGAGGGACAAGCAGCAGTCAGCACAATCCCTTCTTAGCCTTGAAGCGTCCAGAAACGACCGAACATCAGGGAGAGGTCTTTGGTTTCAGTCTTATCTACAGTGGTAATTTTCTTGCGCAGGTGGAAGTCGACCACTATGAGAACGCGCGTATCAGCATGGGGATCAATCCCTTTGACTTCAGCTGGACGATGGAGCCCGGTGAGACATTCCAAACCCCTGAAGCGGTCATCGCTTTTTCAAACGAAGGGATGAACGGACTTAGTCAATCCTTCC
Organism: Halobacillus sp. BBL2006; assembly: GCF_000786645.1. Classification (GTDB taxonomy): domain Bacteria; phylum Bacillota; class Bacilli; order Bacillales; family Halobacillaceae; genus Halobacillus. Next base: position 6,553 of record NZ_JRNX01000376.1, on the reverse strand, counting down.
ACGATCTTTATCAGAAGCGTTTAGCTCGTGGACAATGGAGAGATCGCGAACGTCCCGTTTTAATTAATAATTGGGAAGCGACTTACTTTGATTTTAATGAAGAAAAACTACTTTCAATTGCTGATAGAGCGAACGAACTTGGTATTGAGCTATTTGTACTGGATGACGGGTGGTTTGGAAAACGCAACGATGATACGACATCCCTTGGTGACTGGTTTGTGGATGAGAGTAAACTGCCTAACGGTCTCGCTCCTTTAGTAGAACAGATGAACGAAAAGGGAATGATGTTTGGTTTATGGTTTGAGCCCGAAATGATTTCAAGAGAAAGCAAACTGTACGAGCAGCATTCCGAGTGGATCATCCATGTTCCAGAGCGTCATCCGTCTACAGGGAGGCACCAGCTGGTTCTTGATTTCTCAAATCCTGAGGTAGTCGATTACATTTATGAAAGAATGTCCGCGATTTTATCAGAAGCCAAAATCGATTACGTCAAGTGGGATATGAACCGCTATATGACGGAAATCGGCTCAATTGCCCATGCGTCTGAAAGGCAAATGGAAGTGCCGCACCGATATATTCTCGGAGTTTATCGTTTATACGAACGCCTATTGGAATCATTTCCACATGTGTTGTTTGAGTCCTGTGCGAGCGGAGGTGCCCGGTTTGACCCTGGGATGCTGTACTATGCGCCGCAAGGATGGACAAGTGATGATACCGATGCTGTGGAGCGGTTAAGCATCCAATACGGAACATCCATGGTCTACCCATTAAGCAGTATGGGGGCTCATATTTCAGCTGTACCGAACCATCAGGTGAAACGGATGACGAGCTTGAAAACGAGAGGCGATGTTGCGTACTTCGGAGCGTTTGGATATGAACTAGACGTTACTGAAATGACCAAAGAAGAGCAACGGCAGGTAAAGGAGCAGGTGTCCTGGTATAAGAGCCACAGAGGTCTCTTCCAATATGGACAGTTTTATCGGCTGATCAGTCCTTTCCAAGGCGATCGTAACGAAACAAGCTGGATGGTTGTCTCAGCCGATAGGAAAAAGGCGATTGTCGGTGTCTATCAAATATTAGCAAGGCCTAATCCAGGCTTTAACCGAATTCGGCTGAAAGGATTGGATCCGGAAGACGAATACAAAATAGAAGGTCAGGCAGGCACCTATTTTGGTGACGAATTGATGCATGCGGGTATTCAACTCGAGAGTGCATACAACGGAGCGCAAACAGGCGGGATTGAGGAGTCTGGAGACTTTTCCTCTCAACTCTTTGTTCTGTCGAGTGTCAATGAATCTTAAATACTTTGAGAGGTGATCAGGATGCAAGAGTTAAAGCAAGCATTTCAGAATCAATTTGGTGAAGAAGGGAAAGCCACGTTCTTCGCCCCGGGCCGTGTCAATCTAATTGGTGAACATACGGATTATAACGGCGGCCATGTATTTCCTTGTGCGTTAAGCGTCGGCACATATGCAGTTGTGAATAAACGAGAGGATTCTAAGCTGAGATTCTATTCGATGAACTTTCCGGAGCTTGGAATCATAGAAACAGAGATGGACAGCTTGAAATACGTAGAGGAACACGACTGGGCGAACTATCCTAAAGGTGTAATCGAGACATTTAATAAGAACGGCTATGAGATTACAACAGGCATGGACGTTGCTTTTTATGGCAACATTCCGAACGGTGCAGGTCTTTCTTCATCAGCGTCCATCGAACTAGCCACGTCGGTCATCTTAAAGGACCTTTTCGATTTATCCATTGATCGAATCGAAATGATCAAGCTTTCTCAAAAAGCGGAGAACGAATTCGTAGGGGTTAACTGTGGCATCATGGATCAGTTTGCGATCGGGATGGGAAAAAGAGATCACGCCATCTTGTTGAATTGTGATACGCTTGATTTTCAGCATACTCCGATCTCTCTTACCGAACATTCGCTGATCATTTCCAATACGAATAAAAGGCGAGGGCTTGCAGATTCCAAGTACAACGAGCGACGCACCCAGTGCGAAGAGGCATTAAAAGCGTTGCAGCAAAGCCTTGACATACACTCTCTTGGAGATTTAACAAAAGAAACGTTCGAGGAGAACAAATATTTGATTAAAGATCCGGTCACCGAAAAGCGCGCCAAGCATGCGGTCTACGAAAACAATCGGACGATCGAAGCGGTGGATAAACTGAACGCTGGTGACATTGAAGGTTTTGGACAATTGATGAATGAGTCACACGTTTCTTTAAGAGATGACTATGAAGTGACAGGGAAGGAACTGGATGCTCTGGTCGAAGCGGCTTGGAATGAAGGGGCAGTCGGCTCCCGAATGACAGGGGCAGGTTTCGGAGGATGCACGATAAGCATTGTCAACCAGGATCAAGTCGATTCGTTCATTGAACGCGTCGGGCAGGCGTACTACAAACAAACAAATCTTGAAGCAGATTTTTACGTTGTCGAAATTGGGGACGGAGCGAAAAAACTCGAGGAGGAATAATCAATGACAGTACTCGTATGCGGGGGAGCGGGTTACATAGGAAGCCACGCTGTCGCACAACTATTAGATCGTAATGAAAAAGTGATCGTTGCAGACAATCTTCAAAAAGGACATGGAGATGCAGTACTTGAAGGAGCGACTTTTTACAATGGAGACCTAAGAGATCAGTCCTTTATCGATCGTGTCTTCGAAGAAAATGACATAGACTCTGTTATTCACTTTGCTGCAGATTCCTTAGTAGGAGAAAGTGTAGAGGATCCGCTGAAATATTATGACAACAACGTTTATGGAGCTGTATGCTTACTGAAAGCGATGGCGAAGCATGAAGTGAAGCGGATCGTCTTCTCTTCAACTGCGGCCGTTTATGGAGAGCCTGAGCAGGTGCCGATTCAGGAATCAGATCGTACAGTGCCGACAAACCCCTATGGGGAGACGAAGCTTGCGATTGAAAAAATGCTCAAATGGGCAGAAGAAGCTCACGATATTAAGCATGTTGTCCTGCGCTATTTCAATGTTGCTGGAGCGGACCCGGATGGAAGAATTGGCGAGGACCATCGTCCAGAAACCCATCTCATTCCGATTGTTCTTCAGGTAGCCCAAGGAATACGAGAGAAGATCATGATATTTGGTGATGACTATCCGACGGAAGACGGCACGTGTATCCGCGATTATATCCATGTCAATGACCTCGTTGATGCTCACTTGCTTGCGATTGAAAAGCTGAAACGAGACGGTGAGAGTGGAATTTATAATCTCGGAAACGGTCAAGGGTTCAGTGTGAAGGAAGTGATCGATACCGCACGCAAGGTCACAAATCATTCTATTCCAGCAGAAGTGGCTCCACGACGTGCAGGAGATCCCGCGCAGCTTGTGGCTTCCTCCGAAAAAGCGATTAACGAATTAGGATGGACACCGAACTATGCGGATCTTGAAACGATGATACAAACCGCCTGGGACTGGTTCCAGAGCCATCCGGACGGATACAAAAAATAATTGAAAGGGTTGGTGAAGTGACATGACGATCTATCAAGATATCGAACGTTTGATTCAATACGGTTTGCACAAAGAAATGATTTCCGTTTGGGACATCGATTATGTACGCAATGCTTTGTTTCATTTGTTTGAATTAAAGGGCGAAGACCCGGTATCCATTAATGAAGAACCTCCAGATACACCTGTTTCTATATTGGAAAGCATGCTGGACTATGCGGTGGAACATGGTTTGATTGAGGAAAACACAACAACAGAAAGGGACTTGTTCGACCCGAAAATCATGGATCGTCTTGTTCCTAGACCGTCAGAGGTCATTCGTGACTTTTACCATAAGTTTGAAAAGGAAGGTCCGGAAGCCGCTACGGATTACTTTTACCAACTCTCAAAGGATGTTCACTATATCCGTACTGATCGGATTGCGAAAAACATGCACTGGTACAGCGAAACCGAATACGGTGATTTAGAAATTACCATTAATCTGTCTAAACCGGAAAAAGATCCAAAAGCGATTGCGGCAGCGAAAGCGAACAAATCAGCCAGCTATCCTAAATGCCTGTTATGTAAAGAGAATGTCGGTTATGCAGGAAGACTCGATCATCCAGCAAGAGACAATCACCGCATCATCCCGATCGACCTTGAAGGAGAGCATTGGTTCCTGCAGTATTCTCCTTATGTATACTACAACGAGCATGCGATTGTTCTTTCAAGGGAACACCGGCCGATGAGCATTACAAAAGAGAGCTTCGACCGCCTCTTGGATTTTACGGATCAGCTGCCACACTATTTTGTCGGATCTAATGCTGACCTCCCTATTGTCGGCGGATCGATTCTAAGTCACGATCACTTCCAGGGAGGACATCACGAATTTCCGATGGCAAAAGCTCCGATTGAACATGAATTCACGATTTCTCGATATAAAGATGTGAAAGCTGGGATTGTCCATTGGCCGATGTCAGTCATTCGCCTGCGCAGTGCAGACCGCCATCGTCTCTCTGAACTTGGAGATCTGATATTAAAATCTTGGCGTTCCTATACCGACGAAGAAGCAGACGTCTTTGCGGAGACAAACGGAGAACCACACAATACGATTACACCGATCTCGCGCTATCGTGATGGACAATTTGAACTTGACCTTGTGCTGAGGAATAACCGGACGAGTGACGAGCACCCGATGGGAATTTTCCATCCTCATGAAGAAGTCCACCACATCAAGAAAGAGAATATTGGATTGATCGAAGTGATGGGGCTTGCTGTACTTCCAGGAAGGCTTGTCAATGAAATCGAAGCCTTAGGTGACTATATGATAAGCGGAAAATTAGATGGTGATGCGCTTGAAGATGATCGGACGGCGAAGCATGTACCTTGGGCGAAAACAATCGTTCAGGAGATGGATATAACGAGCGACAATGTCCAAGACGTCCTTCGCAAAGAAATCGGCAAGCGTTTTTCTGAAGTACTCGAACATGCTGGCGTATTCAAACGGGATAACGAAGGGCAGAATGCGTTTCTCAGGTTTATCAATCAGCTATAGAAAGGGAGATAAGGAGAATGACTTATTTAGGTGTGGATTATTATCCTGAGCATTGGCCGAAAGAGAAGATAGAAGAAGATTTAAAGGGGATCAAAGGGCTTGGTGCTAACATCGTACGAATTGGTGAGTTTGCCTGGCATAAGATGGAGCCTGTGGAAGGGCAGTTCGATTTTTCTTTCTTTGATGAAGTCATAGAGAAAGTGAAGCAGGAAGGGATGAGCGTAATGTTCGGAACCCCGACAGCAACCTTCCCAGCCTGGCTGGCCACTAAAGAACCGACCATTCTTTCTGAGGATGAGTTTGGAAATACACGTGTGTTCGGTGGACGCCGCCAGTATTGCTTCAACTCAGAGGCCTACCGAAACCATGCAGCAGTAATCACCCGCAGGCTTGTCGAGCATTATCGTGAGGAAGAAGCGATCATCTCGTGGCAAATCGATAATGAATTCGGACACGAGGGCAGTGACATGTGCTATTGCGACCAGTGTCACACGAAGTTTCAGGGTTACTTGGAAGAGAAGTACTCCTCTATCGATGAGTTGAATGACGAGTGGGGAACAATTTTCTGGGGGCAGACGTACAATGACTTTGCCGAAATTCCTGTACCGAAGCCGACAGTAACGACTCATAATCCGAGTCTGAAGCTTGAATGGGCGCGTTTCCGTTCCGCATCCTTGAATCATTTTGCTCATGAGATGACGAAGATTGTTAAAGAGGAAAAAGGAAGCCACCAAGACGTGACGACAAACGTCTCTGGAGGGTTTTTCGATAAATGGTTCGATCACGCTGAAAATGTGAAGCTGATGGATTATGTATCCTTTGACAATTATCCGGTTTGGGGCGGTCTCGAGGAGCCTGTATCCCCGGCAGAAATAGCAATGACCCATGATTTTAACCGTGGATTGTTGGACAAGAACTACTGGATTGTTGAAGAGCTAATGGGAGCTCAGGGCCACGATGTGATTGGGTATCTGCCAAGACCGAATCAGGCGAAAATGTGGTCCTATCAAGCCTTTGCTCATGGATGTTCGAACATGCTTTACTTCCGTTGGCGCGGCATGACAAAAGGGGCAGAGCAGTTCTGCTATGGTGTCGTTGATCATGATGATGTATATGGACGGAAGTACAAAGAAGTTCAATCTCTATTCGGGGACATAAAAGGTTATGAACACGTGCTGAATGCTGAAATCCAGTCAGATATTGCCGTCCTCTATGATTACGATAATATTTGGTCATGGCGTGGGCAAGTGCAAAGCAAAGATTTCGATTTTAAGGAAGAATTGCTGCGGCTGTATCGCCCATTTTATAATTTGAACAGCCGTGTGGATGTGATTCCAGCTGATCGAGCGCTCGATTCTTATAAAGTTGTCGTCGTTCCCGTTATGCAAGTAATGGATGAAAAACTGGCAGATCGTTTGCGTACTTTTGCAGAAAACGGAGGTACGGTTATGTTCTCTTACCGTACTGGATTGAAAGCGAAAGACAATAATCTTCGTCTAGGCGAAGTGCAGCCAGGTCTCGTCCGGGATCTTGTCGGTGCGCG
>NZ_JRNX01000375.1 GCF_000786645.1 Halobacillus sp. BBL2006 | reverse complement strand
GGCGAAGTCTTTAACAAGATAGCCATAGCTTTCTTCATACCCGAACAAGAATTTATGATCGCCCGTCTGCTCGTATTGACGGATTTTTTCACCGATGAATTTGAAGCCTGTCAACACGTCAAGCGTGCTGATATTGTGAGCGTTCGCAATAACACGGCCGAATTCAGAGGTCACAATCGTTTTGATGAGCTGACCGTTGTCGGGAAGGTTCGGTGTATGCTCCAAAATGTAGTCAAGCATCAAAGCCCCTGTCTGGTTCCCAGTAAGGACTTTAAACTCACCGTTTTCATCAGGCACAGCGACTCCCATACGGTCGGCATCCGGGTCTGTCGCTAGTAAGAGATCTGCCCCAATCGCTTTTCCTTGATCAATCGCCATTGCAAACGCCTGGTGCTCTTCAGGGTTTGGGGATTCGACTGTAGAAAATTCAGGATCCGGCTGTGCTTGCTCCTCTACAATATGAATGGAAGAGAAACCGCTTTGCATGAGTCCTTTTTCGACAAGGTCGCGGGCGGTTCCGTGTAAAGGAGTGAATACCAGAGAAATATCCTTTTCAATATCAGGCTGAACCGTTACAGCCTTCAGCTTTTCAAGATAAGCATTATCAACTTTTTCATCAATCCAGTTTAGAAGACCATTCTTCTCAAGCTCTTCTTGATCCGCTGCTTCCACATTTAGTTCATCTTCAACTTTATTAACGAAATTAATCATTGATTCCGCTTGCTTCGGAGGCAATTGTCCTCCATCTTCATTGTATGCTTTAAAGCCATTATATTCTGGAGGGTTGTGGCTTGCCGTAATCACGACTCCAGCAGCTGTCTGCAAATAACGCACAGCGAAAGAAAGTTCTGGTGTTGGTCGTAATGAGGTGAACACGTAAGAAGGGATACCGTGGTGCCCAAGTACGCGAGCTGTCTCAACAGCAAATTCTTTTGACATATAACGGGAGTCATATGCGATAGCCACTCCGCGGTTGGAAAGGCCTTGATCATTCACATACGTCGCCAGTCCTTCCGCTGCTCTCCGGATTGTATAAATGTTCATGCGGTTCGTACCTGGTCCTAATTTTCCGCGCATACCGCCAGTTCCAAACTCCAGGTTTTTATAAAAGGCATCTTCCAGAGATTGTTCATCAGATACGATTTCATTCAGTTGGTTCGATAGCTTTTCATCTAACTGACCGAACTCTTTCCAGCGATTGTATTCATTTTTCCACATGTACACCACTCCTTTTATAATTTACGCCCTTCGCTCTTATTTGAACGAGAGACGATGATCGACGCATTTCCTTCCATTGTGAACGTCTCAACTGACGCAGGCAAAATGAAATGATCCCCTTTTTCAAATGAAAAGGATCGATTGTTGATAAGGGTCTGACCTTCTCCCTCTAGGACACTGACTAATAAATAGGGCCCAGGGCGCAGCTCCCCGCTTCGGCCTTCCAGCTCCCAGTGATAGACAGAGAAATAATCCTCTTCGACAAGCGTTTCAATAACAAGATCCGCATCGTAGGATTTCTCCCGGTCGATCACAGGGTCTTCGTGCGGTACAGTCGTCACTTCAAGAGATTTGTCGAGGTGAAGTTCCCGCTTATTGCCGTCTTTTCCGACTCGATCGTAATCATAGACTCGGTAAGTAATATCCGAGCTCTGCTGGGTTTCGAGGATTTGAATTCCCTCACCAATCGCGTGAATTGTGCCGCTTGGAACATAGAAAAAGTCTCCAGGGTGAACTTGGATACGACGCAAAAGGCCTTCCCATTCTCCATTCTCCACCATACGCTCTAATTCCTGTTTATTTGACGCATGATGACCAAAAATTATTTCGGCTCCCTCTTCACAATCAATAACGTACCAACACTCGGTCTTGCCGTAGTTCTGCTTCTCTGTTTCACGTGCATATGTATCATCCGGATGGACTTGTACAGACAAATCCTTCTTGGAATCTAAAATTTTCACTAATAAAGGAAACTCTTCGCCTGCTTCACCGGCAAAAAGTTCACGATGTTCTCTCCATGCATCAGCAAGAGTCTTGCCTTTCAAAGGACCATTTAAGATCACATTCGAGCCATTCGCATGTCCAGAGATGCACCAGGCTTCTCCTATCTGCTCTGATGGAATGTCATAGTTAAATAGTTCGTTAAGTTTCGTTCCTCCCCAGATTCTTTCTTTAAACTCTGGCTGAAGGAATATTGGTTGATTGTACATCGTTACACCTCTTTCCCAAATCATACTCACCCTAATTGTACCATACCCGATGTCAAATCTTACAAAAACAGACCAGGTCTCCAAATGGAATTTACTGGATGGCCTGGTCTGGTAATGAATGGGAAGTCAATCCCGATTATTTGTTTTTCAGCATATCGTCGTTATAGCCGAATGCCCATGTAAGTCCGAATGCGACTCCGATTGCAATGCCGTTTGCGATAATGTAATTGATAAATGGAAGCAAGCCGTCCAAGTATAAAAGCGTACCTGGAATTACTGTGATCGCCATTCCGGTTCCAGCCAGTCCCATAAGAGAAGCGAAGAAACCGCCAGCAGCGCCACCGATCAGACCCATGACGAATGGTTTCATGTACCGAAGGTTTACACCGAAGATGGCAGGCTCTGTGATCCCAAGGAATGCGGAGAGCGCAGATGGAAGAGCCAAAGCTTTCATTTTCTTCTGTTTTGATTTCAAGCCAACAGCAAGTGCCGCTGCACCTTGAGCTGCGATTCCTGCTGAAATAATCGGGTTAAATGGGTTTTCTCCCAAACGCTCAAGCAATTGAATTTCCAGCAAGTTGAAGATGTGGTGCACCCCGGTGATTACGATTACCTGGTGCAAGCCACCGATGATTAGACCACTAAGTCCTAATGGAAGGTCGAGAATAACCCGTGTAGCAGAGAAAATGCCATTCTCTACGATATGGAAAATTGGTCCGATGATAAACAGTGCTGCTGTAATCATGATTAATAGTACTAAAAACGGTGTCAGAATTAAATCGAGTGCTTCCGGTATCTTCTTCCGTAAGGCTTTCTCGAGCTTCGCGCCTAATATACCTGTAATAAACGCGGGAAGCACAGAAGCCTGATACCCAACGACCGGGATAAAGCCAAAGAACATAATCGGTTCTACTTCGCCGCCGCCAATATCCCAGGCGTTCGGCAATGCAGGTGATACAAGCATCAACCCGATAACAATACCGAGCAGCGGACTGCCTCCAAATACTTTAAAGGTGGACCACGCCACTAACGCCGGCAGGAATATAAACGCCGTATCCGTCAGAATCTGCGTGAATAAAATGAAGTTTTCTGAAATGTCTTCAGGCGCCATTCCGAATAGAGCCAATATTTGCGGTTGAGTAACGAGGCCACGAAGCCCCATGAACAAACCGGTGGCAACGAGGGCCGGGATGATTGGAACGAAAACGTCCCCAAATGTGCGGATCCAGCGCTGGAACGTATTCCCCTGTTTTTTCGTTTCTTCTTTCATTTCAGATTTCGTCTTACCCTCAATGTTCAACTTCGTCACTTCTTCATAGATTCGATTGACCGTACCTGTTCCAAAAATGACTTGCAGCTGACCTGAGTTATAAAAAGCACCCTTTACTTTGTCAATCTCTTCGATTGCAGAAATGTCTGCTTTCTCTTTGTCGTTAAGCATAATCCGAAGACGTGTGGCACAGTGGGCAACAGATGCAATGTTCGCTTCTCCACCAGCGGCCTCAATGACTTGTTTAGCAATTTGTGAGTTTTCAGCCATCAATCATTCTCCTTTCTAGAATTAGTTTCAACATGTAATCGATTACACATTTGTTAAAAAAATAAAACGATTGAATAAGTGTTTATAAAGTGCAATTAAGTAAAATATCCTTCATTACTGGAATAAATTTCTTGTGTGAACGATTACATGATTGCGTTTTCATCTTGAACTATACACTATCTCGCAAGATTAGTCTATACGTTAGTTCAAATTTTTCGTCAATTTTTTTATCATTAATTTTACTCAATAACAGCTTGGCTGCTTTTTTCCCTGCATCCTTATTAAAGTAATCAATTGTCGTTAGAGATGGAGTGATGTATTTCGACATGTTGGAAGCACCGATCCCTACTACAGCTATGTCCCCAGGGATTTCATATCCTTGTTCTTTCAAATATTCCATTGCCCCGATTGCCATGCGGTCCGTAACAGCAAATAAAGCTGTCGGCTTATCTTCTCTACAGTTCTTCAGTATAGACTTCATCTGCTCATAACCTGATTCAATCGTAAAATCCCCTTGACCGATCATGGACTCATTCACCACAAGATCATGTTGCTGCATCATATCCCGATAGGCCTTTTCACGCACTCTCCCTACGGATGGATCCTCAGGGCTCACTCCGATGAATGCAATTTTTTCGTGCCCCTTATGAATCAGCATATTTGTTAGATCAGCTGACGCATGATAATCATCATAGACGAGCGACATGACCCCAGGCAGTTCTTGGCCGATTGCCAGAAACGGCAAATCTACTTGGCGAATCGTCTGAATCAATGCATCGTTGACGTTTGTTGCAAGCAAAATAATTCCATCCACGTGCCTGCTTTTTAGCAAACGGATGTAATCGATTTCTTTATTTTTATCGAGTTCGGTATCTGTAAGCAAAATTTGAAAGCCCTCTTTTGCTAACACTTCATTAATGCCGTTTACCACTCGCGTCGACGTTTCCGTGCTCAATCGCGGTAAAATTACACCGATGACACCAGAGCGTTTTGTTCGAAGAGATTTGGCTGATTGACTTGGCATATATCCAGTCTCTTCAACGATTTTCATGATGCGTTTGCGCACATCCTCGCTGACGTATCCACTATTATTTAAGGCCCTTGAGACCGTGGTCCGTGAGACATTGGCAAGTTGTGCAATATCATTAATTGTAGTCATTTCTTTCATCCTCCATGGAATCCTTTTCATATCATATCGTATTGAAAATGCTTTCATTTGTCTAGTCCTGAGACTTTATTTCCTATAAATTGGTTACTTATCTATTGGATCTTTTACTTATTAAAAAATCAATTGGTTCATCATAGTTATTCTACATAAGTGCATGATTGTTGAAGACTCGATTTCGAGATGTTTGTG
>NZ_JRNX01000374.1 GCF_000786645.1 Halobacillus sp. BBL2006 | reverse complement strand
CGCCAACCGGGTGGCCAAGGGCAATCGCGCCGCCGTTGACGTTTACCTTCTCACGTGGGAGACCAAGCTCTTTTTCTACCGCTAAATACTGAGCAGCAAAGGCTTCATTCACCTCTACGAGATCCATATCGTCTAACGTAAGTTCCGCTTTCTCCAGAGCCTGAAGAATGGCCGGAACAGGCCCAATGCCCATCACATTCGGGTCAACGCCAGCAACGGACCAGGAATGGATTTTCGCAATCGGCTGTTTGTTGTGAGCGTTTACAAAATTCTCACTCGCAAGCACGACGGCTCCCGCGCCATCATTGATGCCACTCGCGTTTCCTCCCGTGACCGTTCCATCTTTCTTAAAGGCGGGCTTCAGTTTCGCCAGCGCTTCAGGGGTCGTATCCGGGCGGATATGTTCATCCTGATCGACAACCGTGGTGCCTTTCCGTGTTTTCACTTCAACCGGAACGATTTCCTCAGCAAACCTTCCGGACATACGAGCTTCCGTAGCACGCTGGTGGCTCAGGGTGGCGAACTCATCCTGGCTTTCGCGGGAAATCTCGTATTTTTCTGCTAGATTTTCACCCGTCACGCCCATACCGGCACCGATATATTCATCGGTCAGCGCCGCCCATAACGTATCGTCCACTTTCGGTGTACCAAGCTTTGTTCCAAAACGACTTCCTCTTAGGGCATAAGGAGCGAGGCTCATGCTGTCGACTCCCCCGGCAAGCGCGAGCTCTCCGTCTCCAAGTTGGATCGACTGAGCCGCAGATACGACGGATTGAAGCCCAGAGCCGCACAGACGGTTCACCGCAAGGGCTGGACTTGTCGTTGGCAGTCCTGCATTCAAAGCGATATGCCTCGCTAAATAAGGAGCGTTTTGAGACGAGTGAATCACATTTCCCATCACGGAAAAATCGATTTGGTCTGCTTCGACACCACTACGTTCGATCGCTGCTTTACTTGCCGTCACCCCCAGTGTTGTCGGGTCGACGTCTTTCAATGAACCTCCAAAACTTCCAAACGGGGTACGGGCGCCTTCTAATAGATAAACAGGTTTCATAGATTCTCTTCCTTTCTATTATTGAGTCGTATAGCCTCCATCGATGACAACCGCCTGACCGGTCACGCCTCTCGCCTGATTGCTGGCAAGGAACAACGTGTAGTCGGCGATTTCCTGAACAGACAACAGACGTTTTTGCGGGACTAATGGATAAATGACTTCTTCCAATACTTTTTCCAACGAAACGTTACGGTTCGCGGCTAGATCCTCCAGCTGATTACGCACAAGCGGCGTATCGACATAGCCCGGGCACATGGCGTTGACAGTAATGCCGTCTTCTGCGCCTTCAAGAGCCGTCACTTTCGTCAACCCGATGACGCCATGCTTGGCACTGTTATAGGCGGCTTTTCCGGCAAACCCGATTAATCCATTGATCGAAGCCATATTTATGATTCGGCCGAAGCCTTGTTTTTTCATGATCGGGAAGACATGCTTCGTCGCCATAAACGGAGCGACAAGCATGATCTTCGTGATCAACTCGAATTTTTCCGTCGGGAATTCTTCAATGGACGCCACATGCTGGAGACCGGCGTTGTTGATCAGTACGTCTAAACGGCCGTATCGTTCCACCGTCTGATCGATCGCACCCTGGATCTGTTCCTCTTTGGTCACATCGCAGACAAGACCGATACAGTCATGACCTTCATCGTTCAGCTGTTCCGCAGCTTCTTTCACTTTTTCTTCGTTGATATCGCTGAATGCAACCTTCGCACCCTGCTTAGCGAATTCAGCCCCAATCTCATAGCCGATTCCGCTTGCCGCTCCCGTTATAAACACCACTTTATTTTCTACCATCTCGTTCACCTTCCTACTTTGAAATCTCCAGCAATTCTGGACTTATAATCAAATCAGCTTCCGTTGATGCTTTAATTTCTTCAACGCTCCAGCCCTCGACGATTTCGACGAGCTTCAAGCCTTCTTCCGTTACATCGATGACGGCGCGGTCGGTAATGATACGATCGACCACCCCTTTTCCAGTCAGGGGCAGGCTGCATTCATTTAGAATTTTCGGATCGCCGTATTTGTTCACATGATCCATGATGATAACGATTTTTTTCGCCCCGTGAACGATGTCCATCGCTCCGCCCATGCCTTTAATCATTTTCCCAGGAATCATCCAATTCGCTAAGTTGCCGTCCTTCGATACTTCCATGCCGCCTAGAATCGCGAGATCCAAGTGTTCTCCGCGGATCATTGCGAACGATTCTGCGCTGCTGCAATAAGAAGCACTGATTGAAGCGGTCACCGTCTCTTTTCCTGCATTGATCAAATCTGGATCGACTTCTTCTTCACAAGGAGAACGTCCGATGCCGAGCAACCCATTCTCGGATTGAAGCACGACTTCTTTTTCCGGATTGATATAGTTCGCCACCATCGTCGGCATGCCGATGCCTAAGTTGACATAGTAACCGCTTTCAATTTCCTGCTCCGCTCGTTTCGCAATCAATTCCCTGACTGCTGCTCTGTCTAATTGTACTGCCATATCAATGACCCCCTCTATTAAGCGTGTTTTTTTACGGTCAAACGTTCGATGCGTTTTTCCTGCTCGCCTTCAATCAGTCCTTGCACATAAATGCCCGGTGTATGAATGTGGTCTGGATCAAGCTCTCCTGCGTCGACCAGTTGTTCCACTTCCGCAATCGTCACCTTTCCTGCCGCGGCCATCATCGGATTGAAGTTCTGCGCGGTTTTATTGTAGATGAGGTTGCCGTAGCGGTCCCCTTGCTTCGCGCGGACGAGGCTGAAGTCTGCCGTCAGTGCGGTTTGCAGCAGATATTCCTTTCCGTCGAACGTTCGGACTTCCTTGCCTTCCGCAATCGGTGTCCCGACGCCTGCAGGAGTATAAAACGCCGGAATACCTGCTCCGCCGGCACGAATCCGTTCCGCAAGTGTTCCTTGTGGGGTCAATTCGACTTCCAGTTCTCCTTCCAGTACCTGGCGTTCAAACTCTTTGTTTTCTCCTACATAGGAGCCGATCATTTTATCAATCTGTTTATTTTTCAAAAGTAAACCGAGTCCCCAATCATCGACGCCGCAATTGTTTGAAATCACGGTCAAATGCTTCACGTTCGATTCGACGAGAGCAAGAATCAGATTTTCAGGGATTCCGACGAGTCCAAATCCTCCTACCATGATGGTGGAATGATCTTTAATATCTTTAACGGCTTCATGAAATGATGAGTGAATTTTTTTCATGTTGGTTCACGCCCCTTCCACTCTTCTATACTCGCAAGAAGCGTGCCAACTTTCTGTTTCAGTTGTGACGGGATTTCGAAAATTAAATGTGCTCCCATTTTCCGCATTTCTGGAAAATAGCTTTGAGAATTGAACACAAGGTAATGAAAACCCTTACATAACTACATAAAAAAGAACCATTCCAGCATCTCGGAATGGTTTCCGGATTTGTGGAATGGTTCATAACTTGTATTTTTTCACTTTTTCATAAAAACTTGATTTTCCAATGCCGAGCCACTTCGCTGCGGTTGCTTTGTCGCCTTCCGCCTTCTTTAACATGCGTTCAATGGCCTGTTTCTCCGTGTTCTCCAGCAATTCTTTGAGATTTTGATTCTCGTTTATGAAATTAGACTCTGGCTGGATATGCTCAGGGAGATCATCGATTTGAATGACATCATGATTGGTTAAATGGACGGCGGATTCGATCACATTTTCAAGCTCTCTCACATTGCCCGGCCACGAATAGCGCTGGAAGAAGTCATAGACTTCAGGATCGAATTCATAGATCCGCTTCCCGATTCGGTCGCTCACCTTTTGCAGCAAATATTTGGATAGGACCCGAATATCATCGGGACGCTCGCGGAGCGGAGGCACCTGAACCTGGACGACGTTGATCCGGTAAAAGAGATCCTCGCGGAAGCGCTGGTCTTCAATCAGCTTTTCTAATGGCTGATTCGTCGCAGCGATAATCCGGACATCGACTTGTTGCGGCTTCACGGATCCAATCGCCTCGACCTCCCCTTCCTGTAGAGCACGAAGGATTTTCACCTGGGCATGCATCGGCATATCGCCGATTTCGTCTAAAAAAAGCGTGCCGCCATGCGCGAGTTGGAATTTCCCTTGCTTGCCGCCCTTTTTCGCACCAGTAAAGGCACCATCCTGATAGCCGAACAGCTCCGCTTCCAGCAAGTGTTCCGGAATGGCCGCACAATTGACTTTGATAAAAGGCTTTGTGCTTCGCTCGCTGAGATGATGGATGCTGTGAGCGAACAATTCCTTCCCTGTGCCGCTCTCGCCCCGGATCAGGACCGAAACATCGCCATGGGCCACCTTTTTAATTTTATGCTTCAATTCCAGAATGTCAGGGGAGCTGCTGACGATATCATGGAGCGAATAGCTGGCTCCGTTTTGATGCTGCATCTGGTTTCGATACGCTTCCAGCTCAAGAAGGAGGTCTTTAATGTGCGTATTCATAACCTTCCATTCCTCTGTATCCCGAAACAACACCATTCCGAGCGCACCGACAACTTCTCCCTCAGCGCGGAGCGGGATCCGGTTCGCAATCATGAAATCCCCGCGAATTTGCTGAAGGTCGGCGATTTCTTCCTTGCCGCTCTCTACAACGATGTGCATTCGCGTATTTTCAATCACTTCTGTCACATGCTGGCCGATCACTTTTTCTTTATCCAATCCTAAAAAATCACAGTAGCTGTCATTCATGTAGGAGACGTAGCCTTGTTCATCGACGATGACGATACAGAGATTCACATTGCCGAAAAACGTCTCAAAAATGCTGTCGCGGTAATTCTCTAATATAGAAAGCATGAGTCACACTCCTGCAAGTAAAATTCAAATCCTTAATGGTAACGTTTGCATAACTACTTTGAAGTGTATCACGAGATCAAAAGACGGGCTAGATGAATGACATAAATAACCACCTCAGGTCATCCAGAATCTGGATGACCTGAGGTGGTAAAATAAGTAAGCACACAGTTATTCTTCTTGTTCTTGATATTGCTCAAGCATGTTGATGCGTTCCATCATTGTCGGGTGGCCGTACTGCAAGTATTTCACGAGCGCAGGAGGGTTGACCTCATTCAGGCTATTGACCGTCAATTCCTGGAACGAGCCTACGGCAGCGTTGGGATCTTTCGTCATTTCGATGGCGTATTCATCGGCTGACTGTTCTGCGTTTCTTGATATCGCAAGCTCGACGGGATTGGCGATGAATGAAAGCAGGGACAAGATGATGAAAAGCAGTGGAAGTCCGGCGATGTCCGAGACGCTTCGAATCTTCCATTTGTCTCCCCATTTTCTCACGGCATAGTGCATCAAATGGTAAGCAAGGAACAAACCGACGAAACTGGAGACAACCACCCCCAAAAGGTTCAAGTACAAGTGATGCATCACATAGTGACCCATTTCATGCGCCATAATAAACAGCACTTCGTTATCCTTCAGGCGGTTCAATGTGGTATCCCATAAAACGATCCTCAAATTTGAACCGATGCCGTTCACATAAGCATTCATACTGTTGGTTTTCTCAGACATATTCACTTCATAGACGCGCTCTGCCGGAATATCGGCCTGACTGGCAAGACCGAGAATTTTTTCTTCCAGCTGTTTATCCTGCAGCTCGGTAAAGTCGTTATACAATGGATCGATCACGACCGGCTGAATGAACATCATAAAGACGAGAAACGGCACGAGCAGCATCCACGCGTACAGCCACCAGCGCTTTTCAAACCGTTTGATCAGCCAATATAAGACGGTAATCAATAGAGCCATAATGATGAACCCGATCCAAAAACCGATCAGCTGGTCCTTCATCCAGCTTGAAAAGCCTTGCGTGGAGATGCCATACGCTAACGACAACCTCCGGCTTATGTAATCAAACGGAAACAGTAAGATTGTTGTCACCGTTTGAAGCAACAGCACATAAAGCGGAATTTGAATAAACGTAAAACGCGAAACCCGTTCGCTGAATTGTTGAAAGATAAGGGAAGCGCCAAAAATCATCACACCTAAATAAATGATCCATTCTAACGGCTGCGTCACAAACGAGAGGAAATCCTTATACCTCGAAAAATCCTCACTTAATTCCAGCTGCCGATCGGTCATAAACGTTGCAGGATCCGCTGCTGTCCCCTGATAGGCTTCAGGCACACCGAAATCAGCCCACTGGAAAAGATACAATCCTAAAAGTAACCCATATAGTGAAAAAAGGACGAGTGTCCAGGTGACGAATCTTTTCTTCACGTCTCCACCTCCGCCGTGTTTCTACCCCTTAGTATACGTGCTTGTCCTGATTTATAGAATGATTTCTTCAATTTTACACGGCTTTGGCCGATTCCTACCACAAGACTTTTGATATATGACTAAATTGAACAAACTATCTTGAAATCGAGCCTTTAAGTATTGGGCAAGATTGGGGAGGACCTGAATTCGAGATAATTGAACTTATGAATACTATTGGTAAAACATACAACTATAATTCCATGATCACCAAAAATATAATAAAACCTTCAGCAAAAAGAAAATTCTAAAAAAAAGAAGTCCGTGTAATTTATACGGTCTTCTTTTTCCTTTGATGACTGTATTTTATTTGAGGGTGAGGATGCTTCTTCACGCTCAGTACGATAACCGTAACCAGGATGAGCACCATACCTAGAATTTGAATGATGGTCAATTGATCCCCGATAAGTAAAAAGCCAAATAATGAAGCTGTTACCGGCTCAACCATAGCGACCATTGAAGCAGTAGTTGGGGCCGTCCACTGAATGCCAATCACATAAATGATAAACGAAATTCCAGCCCCCAGGATTCCCAATAAAAGAAGCCAGCCTATGTCGTTTGACGTTACCACACTAGCAGCTTCATCAATGTCCACAATAAACAAAAGGATGAGACAAAATGAAAAGAACGCGATGGTTAAGGTGGGCTGTGGCTTTCCGATGGAAGAGGCGTTTTTAAATCCGAATATAAATAATGCATAGGAAAGGCCGGCACCAAGCCCGGATGCCACCCCTAGAAGACCCACTGATATTGAATCGGTATTGTAGGCACCTGTAAGCATGATAATCCCCATAAGTACACCGAGTATGCATCCCCATTTAAACCAAGTCGAACGTTCTATTCGTAATAAAAAAGAGATGACAAGGACAAACACCGGTGCTGTATACATTAAAGTAGAAGCAACTGCTACGCTTGAGGCTTGGATAGTGAGAAAATAAAAAGTGAAATTCCCAGCAACACCAACCCCAGCCAAAAAGGACCATATGTATAAACGAGTAGAGGAGGTCCAATTTTGTTTAAAGCGTAAAAGAAACCATGCAAAAAAACACACAAAGCCAATCATCCCTCGATAAAGGGAAATCACAATAGGATCCCAGCCCTTGTTCATTAAAATATCTGCAATCCCTCCACTAACACCCCAGCATATAGCTGCAAGGATAACTAAGCTTACACCCACAGACCTCATTGTTTGTATGCCTCCTAAAAATAAGTGATGGTAAAAATTTAATCCCTCTATTAGAAATCTAAAGTGGACGTAATAATGGAAATTCAAGAGCCAAACCATCTTCTTTACTTTTTTAATCAAACATATGTTTTTTAGAAGGCATAAATATGGCAGTTCTTTTATTTTTTCATGCATTAAGCCTACTCTTCACACGGAATATGATCTGGCTAGTAGGACATTTGGAACTTTACGGTCAGAGGATAAAGGTTAAAACAGTGAAACCTGATCGGTTTTCCAGAAAACGGTGTAGGCAATAGCAACCTTATAAAAGTTTAAATGGTAACTATTAACATTTTTTCTAATTTTAGCATGAAAATGCCCTTTTTTCATCTAAAAAAATAGAATAGTGCAGTGCTATGTTTATCAGGAGGTTTATAAGAGTGGATCTAAACTACCTCCGTTTCAAGTCTTAAAGAATTGGGGGGACAATTTTCGAACAATTGAATCATTTAGAAATTAAGAGTCTAGCCATATGGTTTTCAATAATAATAGGTGGATTCATTCTGGTTCTTAGTAACGGAAATTCCTTTTCAAAAGGAATTATTTAGTGGATATGAGGATATTAGTTTAACGATCGTGGGATTATTACAAGTTTTAATGGTAGAAGCATTTTACAAAGGTGGAAGCGCGTTTATAAAATTACGCGCCTTGGGAGTTTTGTGCGGTACTGCAGTTGTTCGTTAGGATTCTCGGGGGGATTACAAGTTTTACTAAAAGAAATAATAAAA
>NZ_JRNX01000373.1 GCF_000786645.1 Halobacillus sp. BBL2006 | reverse complement strand
AATAACATGGCGGGGCGGCTCTTCGAGTGTTTTAAGTAAAGCATTGAATGCTCCCATAGAGAGCATGTGGACCTCATCAATAATATATACTTTATATGGTACCGCGCTTGGTGCATATTTTACCTTGTCCCGGATTTCACGAATCTGTTCTACCCCATTATTAGAGGCCGCATCAATTTCGATAACATCCGAGATTGACCCATCTTGAATACCAAGACAAGCTGCACACTCATTGCAGGGTTCCTTCACAGGGGAACGTTCGCAGTTCACGGCTTTAGCAAATATTTTTGCAGCACTTGTTTTCCCTGTTCCACGTGGACCAGAGAATAGGTAGGCATGCGAAAATTTATCTTGCTCAATCGCATTTTGCAATGTGCGTGTAATGTGGGTTTGTCCAACCACATCTTCAAAGTTTTTTGGGCGCCAGACACGATACAAAGCCTGATAGCTCATATAACCGTTCTCCCTTTTTAGTCTCTCATCCATTATACCTGATTGAAGCATTGGATGTGAACCTTAGTTCTTCGACGTCTTCCGCTTCTATTATTTAAGGCTTTGGTCATTGAGCTAGAGGTAAGTATATGAAATCTAAGTTCAAATGGGAACATAAAATATAATAAGAAATGTTCTACCTTCTATAACCTAAATGACGTTGATGGTGAGAAAAGTGGTAAACCTCCCCCCGTAATCGTGAGAGACCTTACAGCGAGGCGTTTATGCTCGAATATTCATCCGTGGAAAGCGAACTCTGACCTTCTCACCATTACCAAGCCTTTCAATTCAAAGCCAAATGTAAAAGAAAAAAGCCGTTATGAAAATGCATCATAACGACTTTTTTTATATAGTAACCTGTTATTAAAACCATATGTAATGCCGTGCACCCACCGTCGATGGTGAGGCCCCAAGCGTTACTTATGATTATGGCTCTACCCAGGCACTCCCGCGGCACACGAGAGAGACAGCTTACTGCTGCTTCCTTCCGGACCTGACAGGATTCACTGGTTCCCGTTGCGCAGGACCTGAGTGTCAACACCACTCTCATAAGGCAGACCTTGAGGCCGCACCACCTCGGGTGGGAATTCGGCCTCGCTATAGCGGATTGCGAGTGTAGGG
>NZ_JRNX01000372.1 GCF_000786645.1 Halobacillus sp. BBL2006 | reverse complement strand
AGAAAACGAAAAAACAAGAGCAAAAAAGCTAATCTAATAAAAGTCCTGAACGTATTCCTACGTTCAGGACTTTTTTAAATCCAGCAGGTTTATATAAAGTTGAAAAGTTCTGTATCAGCTTCAGATATTAAAATGTTTAAATCCTTGTCTTGATTACAGGTATCTTCTAAATACTTCTTCACCTTAGGACAAACGATTTTTTCTACATGATGTCCTGGGTCTATAAGGTCGAGGCCCATTTCCTTCGCATCTTGTGCTAAGTGGAAACTAAGGTCCCCTGTGATATAAACATCAGCCCCCATCCGTTTGGCCTGATGAATGTACTTCTCTCCGCTGCCTCCCAGTAAAGCTACTTGACTTACCTTCTTAAACTCATCTCCAACAAAACGCAGGGATGGAACTTGATATTTCTCTTTGACGACTTGGCAAAGTTCCTTCAACGTGACCGCTTCATGCAAGCGACCGATACGTCCCGCTCCTAGTGTTTCTCCTTCATTTAACAAAGGATAGAGATCATAAGCAACCTCTTCGTAAGGATGAGCATGCTCCATAGCTTTAAGTACAGCAGTTAATTTCGATTTTGGAACAATGGTCTCGATCCTTTTCTCTTTGACGATTTCAAGTTTGCCTATAGAACCTATATAGGGGTCTGTGCCATCTAGAGGCTGAAATGTTCCTTCACCGGAAATCTGATACGTACAGTGACTATAATTACCTATATGTCCAGCTCCAGCTTCACTAATCGCATTTCTAACTGAATTTGCATGGTCTTCAGGTACAAACACAGTCAATTTAACCAATTCATCCTGGTGTGAAGAAAGAAGTGGTTTGACATCAACTAAGTCTAAGGCTTCAGCCATTACATCGTTGACCCCACCTTGTGCAACATCAAGGTTCGTATGAGCGGCATATACGGTAATGTCATGTTGAATAAGCTTACGAATGACACGCCCTTTTGGTGTATCGAAATTAATTTCACTTAGTTTTACAAAAAGTAATGGATGGTGCGCGATGATTAAATCTACATTTTTTTCAATTGCTTCGTCTACTACATTTTCGAGCACATCCAATGTTACCATGACATTTCTGACTGGTTTGTTTAATGTTCCTACTTGCAATCCTACATTGTCCCACTCGAATGCTAAATGTTTGGGAGACCACTTCTCAAATTGTCGAATGATTTCTTGAGCTGTTTTCTTCTCTGGCATTAGTCAATAACCTCCTTCAACCAGTTTATTTCTTTGTTCAGTTGATCTGTTTTTTCTTGATTGACTGATGAAGCCCGTTTCAATTGCTCGAGAACGAATAACTTTTTATCCAGTTCCTCCTGGCACTTTTTCCGAAACACTTCTCCACCTTTTTTAAGTAAATGAGGCCCCAGCCAAAGTTCTTTTTCAAATTGTTCGCTTTGATAAGTTTGTTCAGGATCTCCCTTTTCCGCTACCAGTATTTCATAGATGTGGTCGTTTTCCTCAAGGATGTCTTCATTTACAAGAGTGAACTGATTTTCGTAAAACCAGCGTCGAAGTGACTGTGAATCGATATTTGGCTGAACGATGAGCCTGCTCACCTCACGCAGTTTATCTTTCCCTGCATCTAAAATATCCCGAATTAACGGACCGCCCATCCCTGCTATGACTACTTGTTTTACTTCATCAGCCTCTAATACTTCCAGTCCATTACCAAGTCTCACATCAATACGATCTTGGAGTTCATGAGAATTGACTTCTTTAAGAGCACTTGTATATGGCCCGTGATTGACTTCTCCCGCAACAGCTCTAGCACTTTCATCGCGTAGACATACATAGCAAGGTAGATAAGCGTGATCAGATCCTATATCAGCAAAATGGCTCCCTTCAGGTAAATAGGAAGCTACGCGGGATAGCCTTTCAGATAATTGATTAACATTCATAATAACGGTCCTTTCTCATAAAAAGAAAAGCTTCCTTTTACAGAAAGCTTTTCCCCAATGTTGCTATTTCTTCTTCGCTAACCATTCAGCTAACTTAGTCGCATCTTCACCTGTATAAAGTCCGGCTGGCATCTGAGACCCTTTACCATTCAAGATAATTTCCTTGATCTCATCAGCTGAATACTTACTGCCGACTTTTTGTAGGTTTGGTCCTACTCCACCGCTTAAGTCGCCGCCATGACAGCTTGCACACTTAGCTTGGAATAATTCTTCAGGATCACCGCCTGATGCTTGTTCTTCCTGTTTTGCTCCACCATTTTCTTCTTCGTTTTGGATGGCTTCACGCTGGTTGATTCCAGCAGCTGATACGATGATCATAGCCACAATACCTAAGACTGCAATAATTGCAAATGGAATCACAGGGTTTCTTCTCATTGGTTGCATCCTCCTTATGTATTCCCTCAAAATAGTATTCGTGTCTATTCGACTATATTTATTTTACTTGAAAACCATTACTTATTAAAGGGATAACATGTGAAAACTTATAAAACAAGATAGATTATTAACACTGAAAGTAGCACAATGCCGGAAATGAACAGATATCTTACTGAGAAACGCTTCCCTAACCATAACCATAATATACCATGCAGAGCAGCCGTTGAATAGGTGAACTGATTGTTAATCAGCAAATGGTTAAGCAGATGAATGGTCAACAGTAAAGCGATTAACAATCCAATAACTAAAGGGACATGAAACAAAAATGATTTTTTATAGTTTAACCACAAGGAATGTAAACATACAATCACTACAAAACTCGACAAAAGCCCTGTTTGCATTATGATGTCCATTTCAGTAAAATGAATGACAAGAAATGAAAGGGGTAACAAAATCAGGGTCAAAGCAACCGAAAGACTCCATATGGGTAAATTATAATTACCCTTTGCACCTTCGTTAGATGGTACATCTTTTCCCTCTGTATATAGAGCAAGCAAGAAATCACAGTATTCATTAGGAAGCAGACGATGTGCTTTCCAATAATTGATTTCCTGAACAATGGTTTGTTTACGATCCTCGGCCATGTCACACCCCCAATAAGCAAAAATAAAACCCAGGAACCCATCATTTTGAAATGCCGATGGATGCCTGAGTTCGAGTTGTTTATTCCATAAAATCTTTGAGACGCTTGCTTCGGCTTGGGTGTCTTAGTTTACGAAGTGCTTTCGCTTCAATTTGACGAATTCTCTCACGTGTAACGCCGAACACTTTACCAACCTCTTCGAGGGTTCTAGTGCGGCCATCGTCAAGACCAAAACGCAAACGTAACACGTTCTCTTCACGGTCTGTCAGTGTATCGAGTACATCCTCTAATTGTTCTTTCAACAATTCATAGGCAGCATGATCTGAAGGAGAAGTTGCTTCCTGATCTTCTATAAAGTCGCCTAGATGAGAATCGTCTTCCTCTCCGATTGGTGTTTCCAAAGAAACAGGTTCTTGTGCAATTTTAAGAATTTCACGTACTTTGTCTGGTGTCAAATCCATGTCCTGAGCGATTTCTTCGGGTGTAGGTTCACGTCCTAGATCTTGAAGAAGTTGACGCTGAACACGAATCAATTTATTGATCGTTTCTACCATATGAACTGGGATTCGAATCGTTCGTGCCTGGTCAGCGATTGCTCTTGTTATAGCTTGACGAATCCACCAAGTCGCATAGGTACTAAATTTGTAGCCCTTACGATAATCGAATTTTTCAACAGCTTTAATTAGCCCCATATTTCCTTCTTGAATCAAGTCAAGGAACAACATTCCGCGGCCTACATACCTTTTTGCAATACTTACAACGAGACGCAAGTTTGCCTCAGCCAAGTCACGTTTTGCTTCTTCGTCTCCACTTTCAATCCGTTGGGCGAGACTGATTTCATCTTTTGCAGACAATAGATTGACCCGACCAATTTCTTTCAAATACATGCGCACAGGGTCGTTTATTTTAACACCCGGAGGTACACTCAGGTCATTTAAATCAAATTCTTCCTCTTTATCTAGCTGCTTCATACTTGGATCGGTCTCTGAGTCACCAATTACCTCGACACCTTGCTCATTAAGGTGTTCATAAAA
>NZ_JRNX01000371.1 GCF_000786645.1 Halobacillus sp. BBL2006 | reverse complement strand
TGATAGATTGTTTTCTTGTTTTATTTGATCAACGGACACTCCATTGTCTTGAGCAATGCCCCATAGAGTATCTCCTTTATCTACTACTATCTCTTCTGCACTTGCTGTAACTGTCGTTGCTGCCATAATCGTTGAGACCGCCGCCAATGAAAAAACTGTCTTTTTCATGATTAAATGCCTCCTTAGTAAACAGTCTTGCTCATAAGTTGTTTTGTTGGTGAGCTCTGTTTTAAAACTACAATTCCCACCTTAACATCTAGAGCGAATAAGCCAATAACAGGACAACAACAAATGCATTTCAATCATTACATCCTTTTTACACCACTGTAATATTGTGCCCTTATTGGAAAATGAACCCCCACCAAAATTTGTAAGTTTTATTGACGTGAATTATAATTATAATATTCTGACAACTAAGGTGGGGTCGTTTTGTTAAAAGAACAGACGATTAGAAAGCCAGAGCAAAAACCATATTCAGAGAAAGACATTGGACAAAGCTTTATGAAAAATCAATTTAAAGTCGATTTACGAACGGTTTCAGAGAAAGAGTACAATCGATTTATCACCTTGAATACGGTTCGGGACTGGTCACAGCTCTCTTGGAAAGCGATTGGCAAGCCTTATGAAGTGAAAGCCAATTCAAAAGAACGGCTCGATTGGGAAGAACAGAACAATAGGGATATGGATCCTCATACTTCCTGGACTTATTTTAATAAAGCCTTTCACGAATGGTTTGTGAAGGATGTCGCTGGAGAGATGAAAGAATCAAGGACTAATTTCCTTAAAAGCCTTGGAACCTTCAAACCGACGGAAATTAGAACCGCCCTGGGAGAGATAGTGAAGCTTCAACTATGGAACTATGCCCACAGGATTCAGGATGGTATTTGGGATCCGCGTGGAAAGAGGGCGATGTTTGAAGGTCTCCATTTAAAAAAACCTCGGATTCTCTTTCTGGGGGCTGCTGAAGGGTATGAAGCGATGCAGCTTGGGGCAATGTATCCCGGAGCGGAAATTGTCATGGTCGATTACGATGAATATTGTAAGACAACCAGGTTCGCTGACTTTCCGGAAAGCTACCCATTCCTTGGGGAAAATCCTAGAACAGGCGGTTCCACAGTCGTCTATAAGGACGAATTGAATATCGAATATGTTGTAGATGACATCCGAAACCTGGATTTTGGAAAAGAATTTGATATCGTCCTGTCCGTAGGTTTACTCGAGCATTTCCCTGATGAGTACAAACATGAAGTTGCTGATTGGCACCGTCGATTTTTGAAACCAGGAGGCTATGCCATTCTAACAACTCCTAGAAACCAAGTACGATCCCGTCTCTATTATCGGGTCATGGCTGATGTGATGAACCATACCTATCGTGAACTCATGACTGTTGAACAGATGGGATTATATATGTATGAAAGTGGTTTTGACATATTGAGACATGGCTACATAAAGGTCCATAATGGGCTGGTGTGCCAACCGAGATAAAAAATAAAAAAGGGCTGATTAGCGCCCTTTTTTATTGCTCTAAACGATCGCAATATACATGCATCGCTTTTTGTAGAAATGCAGCATACCCCTCTTTCAACATATCGATATTCTTCGTGAACCGAGGATCGTTCACATACATATCCGCCAGTCCACGGAAAATTTCCGGTGTACAATGATAGAAATTGTCCGAAATGTGCTGTCGCTTCTCCCCAATTAACCGCTGTACTTCTGCATCTTCCGGACCCTGGTCCATCCTGTCGATGATTCGACGGTCAATCTCATTCCCTTCCTTCTGGATTCTCTTCCAATCTTCTTTCGTATAGGAAGCGGTTTTCCTTTGAGACTCTTTGTACGCGTCAGTATCTCCCCATCTTTCCTCAACTTCCTTCTCATATTTCTTCTGGTGGGCTTCGATTTCACTTTTATCAAAAGGTTCAAAACGATCCTTATTAGACATCTTCCTTCCTCCCTCCAGTGATTGAATGGTTTGTTCTACGGAATTGATGATTCGATCCAATCGATTTCTTTTTTTTATTAAAATGTCTCTATGGCGGTGCAACGCTTGCTCTTGATCAAACTCAGGATCATCTAAAATGCGCTTGATTTTATCAAGGGAAAAATCCAATTCTCTGAAGAAAAGGATTTGCTGTAAGCGGGGCAATTCTTCTGCTCTGTACACACGGTATCCATTCTCCCTTGACCGCACAGGACTCAACAGGCCTATATGATCATAGTGATGCAGTGTGCGCACACTGACATCAGCGAGTTCTGCAACCTCCTTCACTTTGTACATGGTGATCACCTCACTCTTAATCTAAGCTATGACGCAACGTCGGAGTCAACACTTTATGGTATGTGGAGGAAAATAAATTTCCAAGGCAGGCATTCCGATGGTAAGAGCATGATCTAGAGCGCTTTATGCTTATAGCACTGTGATAGTGGAAGACAATCCTTCTGGGGAAAGGGGTTCGTTTCTCACATACATCGAATGGGGTGGTTGGGAAGCTGCGAGACTCCCGTAAGAAGGAGATAGGCGAGATCCCGCAGGGCGGTATCCCTAGGAAGCTCGGCACTCCCCCACAGGAAAGCGAGTAGCTTCCCAATCACCCCTG
>NZ_JRNX01000370.1 GCF_000786645.1 Halobacillus sp. BBL2006 | reverse complement strand
AAATAAAGAAAAACACAATTCCATTCATTTTGTATTGTGGGTGTGAACCGTATAAAGGTACGGGTGTTACAACATATTCTTGCCATTCTAAGAAAACAAGGTTCAAATGTGTAAACACTTTTATTTTTAAAGTTAAAGAGCTGGATAAAGACTGTGCAGTTCTTGAGTTATTGATTTTTAAATCTGATCTAAAACCTCATAAAGATAAGGACGGCAAATGCCACAGCAAGCATGAATACTCAGCTTGCAGCCAGATTGATCACAAAGATCTTGATGACTTAGTAGGTACTGGAATTTGTATTAATGTGGATTTATCTTGTTTCTGTGCGATTACTTGCTTGCCGGCAGTATATCTCAAACATTAATTCATTAGAAAAGAAGGTAACCTAGAAATATGGCTACCTTCTCTACATACACACCTATCCTCCGAAAGCCTCAAGAAGACCTTCGATTTCTTTTAAATTCACTTTTTTAGCTGTCATAGTTTTTTCTTGTGTGGCGGGAATGCCTGTAGGATTATTTCTGTTTCCAAGATTCAACATTCTCTTTATTTCCAGCAGCTCAAACAGTAAGTCACTCGTGTTTCCATTGTCGACAGGCTTAGCTGGTTGGTGATGCAGGTAGTTGTGGAGTGCTGAAAGAATGAAGTGCTGCAGGGTATTATTCTTGGAATGATACTCTATTTCTTCAATGATTTTAGAGGTTATCTCGTGGGATTCTCCAGTTTTCACATCGATGAATTTGTCAGGAAGAGTGATCACAGTTTGATTAAAATAATCCCTGTATGTTCTTAACATATCAATCACCCTCTAGTTTTTTGCCATGGCGTAATTACCCTCATATTGCTTCTCTTTACTGAGAAGGTTCATTTTCGCTAGGATCAACAGACCTTGAACGTTCAGTTTAGCCATATCTTCCGGGAAAAATAAGTCAATCGGTCGTCCGCGTTCATTCCATTTAACGGCCGCTTCCTTAATCTGCCTTTGCGCAATATCTGCCGCTCCTCCGACAGCAATATAACGTACAGCTCCATTTATTTCATTTGAGCTGCTTCGCACCCGGTCAAAATGCTCCAGGTACTTGATCGCCATCGATTTCAGTTGTGGAATAATGTATTTGCTTATATCTTTTTTCACACCAGCAAAAGGCTCCACATACCATTCGGACTGTCCAGCCGCTAATTTTTCTTCAAGCTCCGATCTTGTATTGAACTTGTAAAGCTCATTTTTGCTGACTTTTTGGATGATGTTATCAAGGAATTGGTTAATGCCGAATTGTTCTCCTTCAACGGATGCTACCGGCTTACTATTCTTAATCCCTACAAAATCGACCGAATCTCCTCCTAAATCACCGATGATGATTCCTTTTTGGGAGTCTTTAACGAGGGAGTCATTACTGATTTCCAATGTGTGGGGATCTCGCGTCAAACCTAGATAC
>NZ_JRNX01000369.1 GCF_000786645.1 Halobacillus sp. BBL2006 | reverse complement strand
AAAAAAACAAAATAGAACTTTAGAAACGGTTATGAGCATATTGAATCAATTATTATATTAATATATAAAAATGGTTTTCTTTCCCTTCTAGCTGGATATATAACTTATGTGTACAAAAAATTCCAAATTTTAGAAAGGGAGATGAATTCAAATGGCTGAACGTTACAAGACTGGAGAGAAAGCACCTAAAAACGGTACGTACAAATTTGATGGGTTAGTAGACGGTGGAAATGAGAGCGACATCACAGAAGATGAAAAACACGTGAAACTGGAAAGTGGCGAAACTTTCCCACCGCTTCGCTCTAAAAAAGAAGCTGCTTATTGGAAAGCTTCAAATAACTAAAACACATGTGAAGCCCTGACCTCTTAAGGAGGACAGGGCTTCTTTATTTTGAAATAACTTGTTCAGATATACACATAATCCGTCTATTTGCTTGAGTCCCTCTCCTGAATACGTTTGTACATGAAACCTACGGGAGGATGAACACATATAATCAATAAAAATGATTGGAGGCAAATAATTCTATTTAAAAGTCTTCCTTTTGTTCTGTTAACTGGACTAATCTTCTTTATGGTGGCTGCTCTGAATCACAGTCTGCAGAAAAAGATGAAAATATGAATGAAGACAAGAAAATCACAAGACCCCTTTATCATAACCCCAAAGCATTACTGGAACCGATGGATAACACAACAAAAAGATAGGGAATAACCGAAAAATTTCAGGAACTTCCGGATGTATGGAGATTCCTTTTATCATATTCGCAGTATTTGTCCTATTTTGATGAGTAAAACTACAAAGCTTGTGGGTAGAAACGACATCGTTTTCCTTCCTGTATATGGTAAACTCACTTTGCTATTACTAGATTACGAGGAGGAAAACGATGAAATTTCAACCCGTTCCCATGCTGACATCTCTTCTGCTTATGACCGGAATCATGACCACTGCCCTACCTGGTGCCTCTTATGCCGAAACGACTTCTGACCGATTGAAAGAAGCTGTCGAACTCCCTGATCAGCTGAAACCTCTGCCGAAAAACACCGAGAAGACAGTCGAGCTTAAGGAAAAATTTGATAAAATGAGCGAGCGGGAAAAAAGTGAAGAAGGCAAATTCAAAGCCTCCTCATTTGACAGCGAAATCTTCTATGAATATGAGCCAAATGACTCGATGGAATTAGCTGATTGGGTTCCGTATGGAAGCTATGGTATGGGGTACTTCGATAGTTTTGAAGATCTTGATTTCTATCAGATGGATCTCCCTTCTAGAGGAGATATTGAAATCACAACTGTCTCCAACGAATACGCTGACTCTACTATTCCAATCGCATTAGTGGTTACTCCTGATTGGGAAATCCTAGACATCATAGAGACAGAAGGCTACATAGATGGAGGACTTAAATTTATTTTCGAGACGATTGAAGGGGTTACTCCTGGTCCCCATTATATCGTGTTGGTGAACGGTACCGATGATTACGATGCAGCTGAGCCTTATCTATTTGATGTTCAATATACCTATGAAGAGCCTCCTATCTCTTTTCCGGATGTTGTTGGCACGTGGGCAGAACCTTATGTTGACTATATGGTAGAACAAAACTTGATGAATGGTTATCCTGATGGAACGTTTGGGACAAATAACCGGATAACAAGGTCCGAGGCAGCCGCCGTTATCGCAAGAGAGCTTGGTCTTTATCCGGAAATAGCAGAATTCAAAGATGTACCACGCACTCACTGGGCATCTGAATATATCGGAGCGATGGAAAGTGCCGGAATTTTATCCGGATATAGTGATGGAACCTTCCGACCAAATGCCTCCCTCAGCCGTGAAGAAATGGCTGCGCTTGTGGTCAAATCCTACTTCCTTGAAGGCAGAAGCGATGTAAAATTCTCTGATGTGAACAAATCGCGCTGGTCCTATCCTTATATTCAAAATTTGGTGGCGAATGAGATCGTCAATGGTTACCCGGATGGAACGTTCAGACCGACGTCTAGTATTAAGCGGAGTGAATTTGCCGCTATGATGGCAAGATTGCTAAGTGATGAATATTAAAAGCGGAAGAGCTCGGCCTTTAAAGGCTGAGCTCTCGTTTTTTAATAAGTAAATACGTCTCTGGACTTAGTTCAATCTTATACCTGAGGTCGTTCTCCATCCCCTCCATCGAGACTATAATGAGGATAGAGAATTAAGGGAGCGATGATGATGAAAAAATTGATCCAGTTGGCCGGTGTGAGTGCAGCTGCTGTCCTGCTATTAGCCGGATGCCAATTCGTTCAGGCCGGTGATACCGAAAGTGAAAATGAAACCGTCGATCGTGATGCTGCTGAATCCTTATCTGTAGACATTGATTTAGGAGTTGGAGAATTGGATATCTCCCCTGGATCAAAGAACTGGCTGGATGGACAGTTTCAATACAATCATTCCAAACTAAAACCGGTTGTTTCTTATAAGCTGAAAGGCACCCAGGGGGATTTAGACCTCAGTCAAAAGCAGAAAAAGTTCAACATCGGTTTTAGTAAAGAGAATGAGACGAAATGGGACCTCCAGTTGAATAAAGAAGTCCCGACAGAATTGAGTGTCGAAACAGGGGTGTCCGATTCTCATCTGGACCTTAGAGGAATGAACCTGGAAGATCTTGATGTGGATACAGGGGTTGGAGACGTTACCCTTGATTTATCGGGAGATTGGAACGAAAGCTTGAACGTAAAGATTGATTCAGGTGTCGGAAACACGACGATTTATATTCCTAAAGAGGTCGGCGTCAAGATAAGAGCTGACAAAGGTGTTGGGGACATCCATGTCGAGGATTTGATTGTAAAAGGTGATCGTACGTATGTGAACAAAGCTTATGAAGATGGTGCAGATGTCGTCATGGATATTGATGCTGATCTTGGTGTTGGTGATATTGAAATAGTTTCTAAGTAATGAGAATTAATAAGACGCTTACCCAACTATGGATAAGCGTCTTAACTTTTTATTTCAGCAATACAAAATACGGCTCTTCATTCAACAACGTGCAGGATTGTGGAAGACCTGATTTCGAGATACTTCTGGTCCGTTGCATTAAAAGAGTCAGGAATGGCTGGGAAACACCTCTCATTCCTGTGGGGGAACTGGCAAGCCTCCTCGGTCGTTTTACTCCCTGTGAGGTCTCTGCGGAAGTCTTTTAATAGTTTCCATACAGTGTTTCATTTCCATTGAGGTGTTTCCGTTCTCCCAACAACTTCAAGGAGATCCGGGAAATTGCGAGACTCCTATGGGATGAACATGA
>NZ_JRNX01000368.1 GCF_000786645.1 Halobacillus sp. BBL2006 | reverse complement strand
CTGCCATACTCATCGCATCCGCTCGGTTGGGCGTCAGTCCTAGCTCAATAATCATGTCATCTAGATTTAGAAGGGAGATCGCATTTGCTCCTACTTCCACATCCTCTGGAAAAACATAAATCCCGTCTGCATATTCTTTTGGCACGTCTTTCTCATCTACGCCAAGCTCTTGAAGAGAGCAGATCATACCATTCGACTCTTCTCCACGAAGTTTTGTCTTTTTAATTTTAAAGTTACCCGGAAGTACAGCTCCTGGTACAGCTACCGCAACTTTTTGTCCTTCAGCAATATTTGGAGCGCCACATACAATCTGAAGCGTTTCTCCCCCCACATCCACTTGACATAGAGATAATTTATCAGCATTCGGATGTTGTTCGCAGGACTTTACGTGTCCGACAACTACGCCAGTAACTTTTTCCGCTACGGGCTCGACACTCTCTACTTCAATGCCTGTTTTTGTAATGATTTCCGCTAGTTCTTCTGGTGTATATTTGCTAACGTCAATATATTCTTGCAACCAATTTAATGATACGAGCATAGTTTTTATCCTCCTTTACGCTTTATGATACTGCTCTAAGAATCGAATATCGTTCGTGTAGAAATTACGGATATCATCTACACCGTATTTCAGCATCGCAATTCGCTCTGGTCCCATTCCGAAGGCAAAGCCTGAGTATTCTTTCGGGTCATATCCTGCCATTTCAAGTACGTTCGGGTGAACCATACCAGCACCCAGAATTTCAATCCATCCTGTGCCTTTACATACGGAACAGCCTTCTCCTCCGCAAACCTTACATGAAATGTCCATTTCTACGGATGGTTCCGTGAAAGGGAAGAAACTTGGACGAAGACGGATGTCCCTCTCTTCACCGAACATTTGCTTGGCAAAAGCGTTCAATACCCCTTTCAAATCACTCATACGAACATGTTTATCAACCAGCAGTCCTTCAATCTGTGTGAACTGATGAGAGTGAGTCGCATCATCGGTATCGCGGCGATACACTTTACCAGGGCAGATCATTTTTACGGGTTCACTTCCATTTTTGTCGTTCATCGTTCTCGCCTGAACGGGAGACGTGTGCGTACGAAGAAGAAGCTCTTCTGTAACATAGAAGGAGTCCTGCATATCACGAGCAGGGTGTCCCTTTGGAAGATTTAACGCTTCGAAGTTGTAATAATCCGTTTCAACCTCTGGTCCTTCTTTGATCTCAAATCCCATACCGATAAAAAGATCTTCGATTTCTTCCACAATACTTGTGAGAAGATGAGGACCTCCGACCTTAACAGGACGGCCAGGCAGCGTCACATCAACGCTCTCTTCTTCTAATTGCTTTTCTAACGCTTCATCTTCTAGACGTGTTTGTTTCGACTCAATGGCCTCAGCAACTTGCTCTCTTACTTCGTTTGCCAACTGGCCAATGACCGGACGTTCTTCCTTGGATAACTTGCCCATTCCTTTTAGTACTTCTGTAATCGGTCCTTTTTTCCCTAGATATTCTACGCGAACATCTTTTAAGCCTTGAACATTATTCGCTTGTTCCACTTTTTGCAATGCTTCTTGCTTCAGTTGCTCTAAACGTTCCTTCATGGAAAGACTCCTCCTTTAAATGAAAATAAAAAAAGCCCCATCCCTATAAAAAGGGACGAGACTTGTATGGTCGTTTCGCGGTACCACCCTTGTTGACACAATTCATTGTGCCCACTTAAGTTCAATAACGGAAAGAATTCCGGATCACGAGTGTGATCAGCTCAAGAGTGAATATTCAATAACTGACACGATAGAAGCACTTCCAGTCCAAGATGCTTCCTCCCTTGATCGATTTACAATCATTTACTTAGCTCTATCTAAGCTTTTCAAGTATATAGGTTTCTTATAACTATTTTTAAATTATAGAGAAAGAATAAGGATATTGCAACCCTATCCTTTCATGTGATACATCAAGACTGCAGCAGCAATAGCAACGTTTAAGGATTCAGCCTGCCCATAAATCGGGATATAAAC
Organism: Halobacillus sp. BBL2006; assembly: GCF_000786645.1. Taxonomy (GTDB): domain Bacteria; phylum Bacillota; class Bacilli; order Bacillales; family Halobacillaceae; genus Halobacillus. The sequence goes on along the minus strand of NZ_JRNX01000368.1, from coordinate 1,722 downwards.
ATGCTCGTCTGCCAAAGCAGCAATTTCATCTTGAATTCCCTGCCCTTCATTTCCAACAATCAGAGCAGCTTTTTCAGGAGTGCTCAACTGCTTGAATGGAGTCGAGTCGTCCAAGGTGGTGGCCCAAATTTCTATTCCCTGATCCTTTAATGGCTGCACGAAGGCAGCAAGATCTCCCTGGATAAATGGGATATGGAACAAGGATCCTTGAGTAGCTCGAATAACTTTGTCATTGTAAGGATCCACCGTTCCTACCCCAAGAATCACTTGGTCAAATCCAGCGGCGTCGGCAGTGCGGATTAACGTACCTAAATTTCCCGGATCTTGCACGGCATCGACCATTAAGGTCAAAGGAACGGGAGAGAACTCCGATTGTTTTTGTTCAACGACAGCCGCTATTCCTTGTGGTGTCTCCGTTTCTGAAATAGCTGCAAAGACTTGGCTGCTCACTTCAGTCGTTTCGATTCCATCTGGTAATGGAAATTCTACGCCTTCTTGAAGGATGAATTCGTGAATGCGCCAATCACTTCTCACTACTTCTTCCACTAAATGGCGTCCTTCCACTAAGAAGCGTTGTTCACGGTTCCGATTCTTACGTTTATGTAATTTTTTCCATTCTTTCACTTTTTGATTTTGTAATGAAGTTAACATTCGCGTCCCTCTTCTGTTTGGTTGATTTCTCACTTATCATACATAGCTTCCTCCCCTTTGGTCAAACTAAGACTGAAAATTTTTATGGGTTGACCTTAATGAAAAGGAGGACATCTGATATGAACTTGAATCTAAGACAAGCGATTCTTTCCAATGTCAGCGGACATAATGCTCAACAGCTCGAAGCTACGATTGATGATGCATTACAAAAAGGGGAAGAAAAAATGCTTCCTGGTTTAGGTGTGTTTTTTGAATTGCTTTGGGAAAATTCTAACGAGCAAGACCACCAAGAGATTCTTAATACCCTTGAGCAAAGCTTAAAACAACAAAACGCTCAACAATAAATCAAGCGCTAAAACTGGATAGAGATTTTAAAAAAGCCAACCCGCATTTTTTGCGAGCTGGCTTTCGTTCTTATTGGAAAGTGATTTCTTGTACTTTATCCGCATCTAGACCTTTAATACATTCAACGATCAGGTTGACGGCATTTTCAAAATCATCACGGTGAAGCATTGCTGCATGAGAGTGAATGTAACGTGTCGCAATTGTAATCGACAATGCCGGAACTCCATCGTGACTCAAGTGAATCGAGCCAGAGTCGGTTCCACCGCCAGCAAGGGAGTCGAATTGGTAAGGAATTTCCTTAGCATCTGCCGTATCCGTTACAAAGTCGCGTAAGCCTTTGTGAGATACCATGGATGCATCGTAAAGAATGATTTGAGGTCCTTTACCCATCTTACTGGAAGCATCTTTATCAGAAACACCAGGGGTATCTCCAGCAATCCCTACGTCCACACCGAATGCGATATCCGGATTGATCAAGTTAGCCGAAGTACGTGCACCACGCAACCCTACTTCCTCTTGTACTGTTCCAACACCATAAACGATGTTCGGGTGTTTCTCGCCTTTCAAGCGTTTAAGCACCTCAATGGCGATCGCACAGCCAATACGGTTATCCCAGGCTTTTGCAAGCAGCATCTTTTCGTTTTTCATTTGCGTAAATTCAAAATATGGAACAACTGAGTCTCCAGGTTTTACACCGAACTCTTCAGCCTCTTCACGGCTTGAAGC
>NZ_JRNX01000037.1 GCF_000786645.1 Halobacillus sp. BBL2006 | reverse complement strand
ATTTACAGTAATAAAATTTATGATGAACTGATCGCGGATGATGCGAAGGCCGAGCTTTACTTGATCGATCGCGAATCGCGGGAAACGGATACAGAAGAAAATGAAGAATACAAGGATCTTGAGAAAGCACAGTTGGAAGCGAGAGCCTACGGGAAGAAAATTCGCAAGTGGCTTGGACACGAGGGAGAACCTCCGATGCAGGTGGTCGACAAAGAGACGGGCACGAAACGAACCATCCAGTATCGCGACATCGTCATCTTGATGCGCTCGATGACCTGGGCACCGACGATTGTCGATGAATTGAAACAACAAGGAATTCCTGTTTATGCTGAGCTTTCAACAGGTTACTTCGAAGCGATTGAGATTAAGGTCCTCCTTAGTTTACTCAAGGTCATTGACAATCCGATGCAGGATATTCCGCTCGCTTCCGTGCTCAAGTCTCCGATTGTAGGACTGAATGAAGATGAACTTGCTACCTTACGATTATCTAAAAAGCGGGTCAGCTATTATGAAGCGCTTAAGAACTTTCGTAATGCAGATGAACTTGGTCGCAAGGTAAACGACTTTTTACAAATGCTGCAAAGCTTTCGGGAACGTGCCAGGCAGGGGGCCCTCTCCGAGCTGATTTGGGATATTTATCGAGAGACGGGTTACTATGATTTTGTCGGTGGAATGCCTGGAGGACGGCAACGACAGGCGAATTTAAGAGCCTTATATGACAGGGCAAGGTCTTATGAGTCCACGTCTTTTCGTGGATTGTTCCGCTTCCTTCGTTTCATTGAAAGAATCGAAGAGCGAGGCGATGACCTGGGGGCTGCCCGTGCTCTTGGAGAACAGGAGGATGTCGTCCGGATCATGACGATCCATAAGAGTAAAGGACTGGAATTTCCTGTTGTTTTATTAGGCGCAATGGATAAACAATTCAATATGATGGACCTGAGAAACCGTTACTTGCTCCATAAAGATTACGGTTTCGGATCAAGGTATATTAACCCGGAAAAACGTCTGATGTATCCGACGCTCGCTTACCATGCGCTGAAGCAAGCGAAGAAAAGAGAGTTGCTCGCCGAAGAGATGCGTGTTTTATACGTTGCGTTGACAAGGGCTAAGGAAAAGCTCGTCATGATCGGAAATGTAGCTTCGTTCGAGAAGAAGCAAGAGAAGTGGCAATCATTTGCGGATACACAAGGATGGGTGCTTCCGCCGCATGAGCGTTTGGATGCGAAATCCTATTTGGACTGGGTCGGTCCTGCTTTGATCCGCCACCAGCATGCAGAAAATCTGCGAGGTGAAATACAAGTGGAGACCGCAGAAGAGATTCAGAAGGACGAATCGGAGTGGCAAGTGGAGATTGCGCATGGCAGTGAATTTGCAAAACTCGATGAGATGAAAGAACACCGGGATGAGCAGCTGCAAAAGGCGGTAAAAGAGTGGACGCCTGTAACGATTGAAGAGGAACATGACCCGAGCATAGTGGATCGCTTAAATTATGTATATCCACATGTGAAAGCTGCTCAATCAAGGGCGAAGCAAACCGTTACGGAAATCAAACGGCAGCGGGAAACGAAGGATGAATATTCGAGTGATCAGCTGCTTGTCCCTTATCGTGCACCAATTGTAAAGCGGCCACGTTTCATGCAGCAGGATAAACAATTGACGGCAACAGAGAAAGGGAGTGCCATGCACACTGTTATGCAGCACATTCCTTTTACTCATGAAATGGCCGCTTCTGATGTGGAAGAGTTTGTCGAGCATCTCGTCATGAAGGAAATTCTTCTTAAAGACGAAGCAGATGTCATTGATGTCGATTCGATTGCTTCTTTTTTCAAAACGGAGATTGGAAAGCTCGTCATAGAAGCGGACAAGGTCGAGCGCGAAGTACCGTTCAGTTTAACTCTTCCTGCTCACGAAGTTTATAACCATTGGAAAGAATCTACAGACGAACAAGTATTTATCCAAGGGGTGATTGATGCGATGATTCCTTACGAAGATGGCTGGATGATTTTAGATTATAAATCAGATCAGCTTCCGGAAGGGAAAGAATCGCTGGAGCTCGTTTTACGTGAACGTTATCAGACGCAGATCCAATTGTATAAGATAGCCCTTGAAAAGATATGGAAAGAGCCTGTCCGGAGAAGCAGTCTCTATTTCTTCAATGGGTCTTTACTGGTGGAGGTCGGCAATGATGGTAGAAGTGTGTGATCTTTGTGGCCGTTCTCCTGTAAAAACGACGGAACACCATCTCGTACCGAAACAATATGGAGGAGCAGAGGGACAGACAGCCATGCTGTGCAGTGCCTGCCACCACCAGATCCATGCACTTTTCAAGAATGAAGAACTGGCGGCGTTTTATCACACACTGGAACGTTTGAAGGACCATCCGGATATGAGGAAATATATGAAATGGGTGAAAAAGCAGGATCCCGAAAAGAAAATTACGACAAGAAAGTCCAATCGAAGAAAAGGGAAATAAGCAAAATCCCCCCTGGCAGATCTGCCCCAGGGGGGATTTGCTTATTCATGGAAAAGTCCATCAGGGTGGTTGCACCCTGAGTCTCAATAAAAAACGCCTTAAGCATTAGCGGTAACATTCTGATCGTTGACATCAGGGTCGAATGGATTTGTAGAACTGAGCCCATTATTCGTGATAATCCAGTTTCCTGTATTCAAAGCTCCCGATCCTGCATTTGTTTTTCCAGTGCTTTTTGGAGAAAGATAAAAAGAGTCTCCGAAGTTGACGACTCCACCGCCCACGTTATTAATACTGACGCCTCCGACGAGGGATGGCATAATAATTGCCTCCTTTAAAGGATACGTGCGATTCATACATATAGTAACAACATATGCGCACGAACTTACATTTGTTCGTCTTCCTGTAACAATCGGAAGTGTTTCGTCCAGTTTTTTGAAACGATATGATCGATGCCTCCAATTTGAAATACGCCTGCAGTCGAAATCCCTATTATTTCAATATCATCGACTACAATAGGATTATTCTGATAGGAATACGTATTGATGGTAATAGGCGGAAGAGGAGTGGAGGATTCCCTAAAAAAAATATCATAATCTTCGAATTTAAATGTGCCTGGAATGTAGTCTGTACCTTCTTTTTGCACGGCTAGAATTCTCGAGGTAGGCGCGGCCCGATAAACGTCTCCAATGGTGAAAAC
>NZ_JRNX01000367.1 GCF_000786645.1 Halobacillus sp. BBL2006 | reverse complement strand
CAGAGCTTGTCCCGCCGATATTCCCTTGTGATCCTACTGCGACGAAGAAAAGCGGTGCTTTCAACAATCGTGCAGCAAGGAAGATACAAAGAACGTGAATCGCTAACCAGACCAAGCCCATCAAAATGAATTGAGGCGCCTGGACAATGTCCATCAAGTTCGCCTGAGCGCCAATGGCGGTCAGGAACAAGTAGATGCCTAAATAACCGATTTTACTTGCCCCATAATATTCAAGATTACGCACTTTCGTGAAGGATAAGACAATCCCGACAGCCGTAATGATTAAGAACGTCCATGTGGATGTGTTCATGACATCGGATTTTGGAATGAACGATAAATCTGCAAACAGACGGACTAAATAGGATCCTGCGAAGCCGACGGCAATGATACCGAACAGCTGTGGCAGCTGAAGCGGCTTGGCGTTACGCTGCACGTCTGTCGCAATATCTTCATTGACCTTTTTGATCGTGGAGTTATCCGCTCCATTCCACTTGTTGAAACGTTCCTGGAAGTTCGCAAAGGAAATCATCACACCCATCCAGCCGATTCCAACCAACGTATCGGTAAGGATGATCGGACTTAAAATATCATCAGGCGTGTTGAAGGCTTCAATCATGGCCCCCATGTTGGCAGATCCGCCAATCCAGCTTCCTGCAAGGGCACCGACGCCGCGCCACGCTTCTTCAGGAAGGATCCCCTGGAAGAGCGCAAATGCGATCGGGCCACCAATTACGACCCCGACTGTACCTGCTAAGAAAACGAGGACCGCTTTCCCGCCAAGCTTGAACGTCGCCGGTACGTTTGTACTGATCATCAACAACAGCAAACCTGCTGGAAGCATGTACGTGCTTAGAAAGCTATACAAATCCGAGCTCTGCGGGATGATACCGAACGTCGTCGAAAGCATCGGCAAGAAGTACATCCAAATCAGTGGTGGTAAATACCGGAAGAACTTCTTAACCGGCTTATATTCCACGGTTGATAACATAAAAACAATGCCGACAACCGCAATAAGGTAGGCGAATATCGCCATTGGTTCTTGTATTAATGCTTGTCCATTATTCATACTCTCTCTCCTATCTGCAAAATCATTTGAATTGTCAAAAAATTCTAGTTGAATAATTTCACATTTTTGGAGTGTAGCACATTTTTTTAAGACAGAAAATAAAATTGCTCTTTCCATTTTTAGTAAACGAATAAAGCCCCAGCAATCTGGTGTGACCTGGAAAGAGTTTCAACTTGTTACAAAAAGGTCTTCTTCGACTTCTACCATCCAGATAAATAAAAAAAGCGCCTGAACCCTTTTATAAAAAAGAAGGAGTCAGGCGCTTTTAAAGTTTATTTTACTAATTGACCTTTTATATCTTCAAGCATCATCGTGTTGGCAACCGGTCCAGTGTATAACCAGCTGGATTTATCTTCAGCGTATTCGTAAATGTTTCCATTTTTCACAGCGGGGATGTTTTTCCAAATATCATCCTGAAGCTTTTCGGCTCCTTCGCCATCACTGTTGATGAGGAAGATATGATCGGCATCCAGCTGAGCTAACTTCTCAAGGGAAATTTCAGACCAGTTGGATGTGGATTTCTCTGCGATTTCCTTAACGACGTTCGGTTTCGTAATGTCCAGGTCATTGTACAACACATCTCCTGCGGATAATTGATCGTTCACAACGTAAAAAGTGTTGCCGACAAGCCAGATCGCGGCGACAGACTCATCACCGATGGACGACTGAACTTGTTCTTTCGTTTCAGCCGCTTTTTGCTCATAGTCCTCAAGCACTTGCGCAGCTTCCTCTTCTTTACCAAAGACTTCTCCCACACGCTTCAACTCTTCTCGCCAATCGTTATTCTCTGCTTCTCCGACAACATATGTCGGTGCAATTTTGGAGTACTGATCATATTTGTTCCCTTCGACCATACCGGCGGAGTCCATCAAAAGGAGATCAGGCTCGAAGCTTGCTACCGTTTCTAAAGGAAGATCGTGCGGCAAAGTAGGTACGTCTTCCAATGAATCCTGTAAATACCCCTGGACAGAAGCTCCGTCAGAAACGGACCATTGCGCGACAGGCTTGATATCAAGGGCAACAAGGTAATCCTCCAGGTAAGAAGCGATCACGCGTTTCGGCTCTTCCGGGACCGTCACTTCATGCCCCATCGCATCTGTCACCGTGCGTTCACCGCCGTCATTGCTGTCAGCTTCCTCTGTGCCCTGGTTTTCTTCATCTGTACTTGTATCCTCATTATCGCTGCCACAAGCAGCCATCATCAGCAGTGCCATCAAGGTCAAGGCTATGTAAATAAACTTAAATGATTTCATTGATTCTCCCCCTATAAATTCAAAAGTATTGATTTAAATGATAACAATTATCATTTTCAATTACAAGCGCTTTTCATTCTGATGACAAACCCTTCACAAAGCAGTCACAATTGCCGAATTGAAGGATGTATAATACAATGATAATGTTTCTCAATAAAGACATTTATGAGTGATGTACATACATAGATTTCATTCGGAGAGGAGGTCAGCCCATGTCTTATCAGCCAACAGGACGATCATCGACGAGCATTCAAACGATTACGGCAACGGTAATATTAACCGCTGGTGTTGGCATCCTTTTACTATCCATGGCACTATCTATCATGTACGGGGCAGCTGATATAGATTTTCAAACAATCTGGGCGAGCTTAACCAATTATAACGCGTCCTCCTCGTCTCATCAGATCATCGTCAACCTCCGCATCCCCCGGGCACTCGCTGCGGCATTGATCGGTGCTGCGCTTGCGATGTCCGGATCAATTATGCAGGGAATGACCCGGAACGCCCTCGCCTCTCCATCGATTATGGGTGTGACGGCGGGAGCGATGTTCACGATGGCGATTGCACTCGCTCTCATGCCCTCCGCCTCAAATTTAACGATGATGCTTTGGGCTTTCGGCGGCGCTGGGCTAGGAACGGCAATCGTCTTTCTGGTCGGATCCATTTCAAAAACAGGATTGACTCCGGTGAAGCTCGCGCTCGCAGGAACGGCGGTAACGGCATTATTCACGTCCGTCTCTTCAGCGATTACGATCCATTACAATATCGCCAAAGACATTAGCTTCTGGTATGCTGGCGGACTATCAAGCATCCAATGGGTTCACATTAAGCTTCTCGGACCGGTAGCCCTGTTCGGCACAATCGTCGCTCTCTTTTTAGGGAAATCGATTTCCGCTCTAAGCCTTGGTGAGGACGTAGCAAAAAGCCTCGGGCAAAAAACATGGGTAACGAAACTAATCGGTACGGTCGTTGTCCTTTTGTTGACGGGAGCTGCGGTATCGGTGTCAGGGACCATCGGGTTTATCGGGCTCGTCATCCCTCATATCACCCGCTTCCTAGTTGGTTCAGATTACAGGACCATCATCCCATGCTCAGCGATTCTTGGTGGTATTTTGTTAATCATCGCCGACACCGCGTCCCGAATGATCAACCCACCTTTCGAGACTCCTGTAGGAACCGTAACCGCGCTGATCGGTGTACCTTTTTTCCTCTACTTAGCGAGAAATGATGGGAGGAGTGCCTCATGACCGCATATAAGAAAA
>NZ_JRNX01000366.1 GCF_000786645.1 Halobacillus sp. BBL2006 | reverse complement strand
GATGGTAGTCGGGTCGATCCCCGTGAGAGTAGGACGCCGCCACGTCAATGATAAAAAAACGTCTTGGATTTTTCCAAGACGTTTTTTTATGGTATAGGTTGCTCTAATACAGCACCGCAGGTTTTTTCATAGAATTCAATAGGTCCTGCTTCTTCAATCAAAATTTGCTCTCTTCCTATTTCTTTTAAAAAGATTAAACATTGCAAAACCAGTGACTCCCCAATTCTCTTTCGACGGTGGGATAACGAAACCCCCATAGGACCGAAAGTACCCTCTTCCCTGAAACAAGCAAATCCAATCACTTGATGTGCCGGATCCTCTGCTATATAAATGTGAGTGGTGCTGTTTGGAAGAAAAGCTTTATTAACGGAACTTAACCATCGCTCTCCAAATTGATCCTTTATAAATCGGAGAAGTCCGGAGATATCAGATTTTTGACACTCACGAATAGAAAAGTTATTAGATGGTGAGCGTTTTAACTCTGGAATATCATTAAGACTTACGATCAAATTCCTTGTGCTTGCAATAATTTTAATGGACTTTTCGAATTGGAAAGGTGTCAAACATGCATGTTTTTGTTGGAGGTCCTTTATGATAAATTCGATGATATGACCTTCATTAATATAGATTTGTCCATATTTTTCGCTCCGTTGTTTTGCAAGAACGAGGATATGGTAAAATGTAGGGGAGACCATTACTCCAATCTCGCGAATATAAATATCATCATCGGAGTTTTCAGTTTGTGCTTCATCAATGACATTCATAATAGAAGGGATGGAAATCAAGTAATCTTTTAATTCTTTACATACGCTTTCTTCTATTTGAAGGGCTGCATCTAAAAATCGTCCGGGGGTAAGAGTTAGGCGGTCAAACGTAGCTGAGGAAAAGATAATCTGGACCCGATCTGTAAATGAAAACATAATTAAAACCTCCCTCTGTTTTCAAATATTCTACCATAGGAAGGTGATGACATGGTGCAACTGGAAAGGAAAAGAGATACATATTTGAATTGGAAATACGCGATCATGATTATATTTATTCCGTTTGGATTTTACTTAGCTTCTCTGAAGGAAGACATATCTCCGATCCAGCATATTTTCTTTATAACCATCATAATTTGGTTAGCTATCGTTGGAGTGTTTGGAATGACAAACCAGTATCAGGCATTAAAAGTGTACGGATATCTCTATCTCATTTGCAGTCTATTATTTAGTTACATGGGACTTGCCTTAATTTGGTAGTTTTGTATTGTGATTCATTCGAATCCTCGTTATAATAAATAACGAATATATGTTCGGAGGGATCCATATCGAACTAGTAAGATGGAGTTATTCAAGAAGAAAAATGGTGCGCGGGTATTTTGATAAATTTCCAAATTCAACTTTTTATTTCAGGAGAATCAGACGTTATTATGTGGTTTATTCGTTAGATTGGAACGAAAAGGACCCTATCGTTAATAAAGAAGATCGTGAACAGATGCAAATTCTATTAAACCGCGAGTTAGGTCGAGAATTTGAATATAATCAAAGAAAATCGAGAAGCGTTTAATGCTTCTCGATTTCTTTGTATAATACCACATGCGGTCCAATTGGAGGAAGGTCAAATACTTCTCCCACTTGATGGAAGTGAAGACGATCATAATATCCTCTGGCACTAGTTCGTGCATTACACCATAGTACTTTTGCATTTCTTTTCTTTAAAATAGCTTCAGCCTCTTTGATGAGTAAAGTTCCCGCACCCATTCCACGCCATTCAAGCAGAGTGGCCATTCCACGAAGGCGGTATTGATGTTCGGTTTCCAGTTTTTCAGTTTTTTCATGATAGAAGGATGCGATGCTAATCAATGTATCCCCATGAAAAGCACCTAAATGGAACGAATTTGCTTCACCGTCTTTAGGATATTGGCAAGCTTCTCTGGGCTGGTTTGACCTTAAAATCTGATGGCGTAATGAAATCGTCTCTTCAGCATCAATAGGTTTAATTTCCACATTAATTCCTCCTCATCCCATCGATTCCCAGGCTGCGTGCATTCCTGCTACTCGACCTGTGACCATGGCAGATGTAATATTATATCCGCCTGTGTAACCATGGATATCTAATATTTCACCACAAAAATACAATCCATTCATCAACTTAGACTGCATCGTATTAGGAACGATTTCCTTGATCGAGACACCCCCCCCTGTAACAAATGCTTTTTCTATAGGTTGAGAGTCGTGAATGTTTACTGTGAAATGCTTCAAATATTGGACCATGGATTGTAATTTTTGATTCGGCATATTGGCGGATTTATCTTCTTGATCCACTTCGATCAAATTCAATAAATGCTCTAATAGACGCTCGGGGACGATGCCTTTCACTACATTGCGGAAAGCTTTTCTTGGGTGATCTTTTACAAGTCCTTGTAAGTACTGATACAACTCACTTTCATTATTGTCAGGAAGAGCATCGATTTCTATCGTTACAGGTCGATGGCCTTTCATGAATTCTTTCACAACATATTGTGAACATCTGAGAATGGCTGGCCCTGATAATCCAAAGTGAGTAAACAGCATGTCCATACGGTGGGTAACGATGCGCTTTCCTTTTTTATTTAGCACGGACACGTCGACATCTCTTAGCGAGAGACCCTGTAAAGTTTTTTGTTTAATCAAAGGGTCTTTGGAGGTGAGAGGGACTTCCGTAGGGAAAAGCGTCGTAATGGTATGCCCAGCTTTCTTTGCCCATGCATATCCATCCCCGGTACTACCTGTATGCGGCACAGCTTTCCCTCCCACAGCGAGGACCACAGCTCTTGTAGTGATCTTTTCATTATTTTTCAAGATGATTTGATGGTCATTTTCCCCGTAGTGAATAGCTTCAACTGGTGTAGATTTGCGCACTTCCACATTCAGCTCGTCCAGACGATTCAATAAAGCCTGAACGACATCCTTCGCTTTATTGCTTACCGGAAACATCCGGCCATGGTCTTCCTCTTTTAAAGCTACTCCAAGTCCTTCAAAGAAATCGATAATGTCATAGTTGTTGAATACAGAAAATGGGCTGTAAAGGAATTTTCCATTTCCGGGAATGTGCTTGATCACTTCTTCTTCAGGCAGGCGATTTGTTACGTTGCACCTGCCCCCTCCTGAGATGGCGAGCTTAGTGCCTAGTTTTTTTCCTTTATCAATCAGGAGGGTCTTTACGCCTTGTTCCGCAGCTGCAATGGCTGCCATCAGTCCAGACGGTCCTCCGCCTATCACGGTTACTTGGTAAGTCATGATGTTCTTCCTTTCTTTTTATCCGATCATTCATTGTTTTCCTTTTATCTATGATAAAATAGATGAGGTCGATTCTACAATAAAATTGAAGGTGAATAGATAAATATGTCGAAGCTTCTTAAAGGAACCATGTTATTAACAGCAGGAACTTTTTTATCAAAATTTCTTGGAATGATTTATACCGTACCGTTTGAAAATATGGTAGGGGAGGAAGGGACGGACCTTTTCTCTGTCGCTTACATCCCTTACAGCATTTTACTTAGTTTATCCAGTATGGGTGTCCCTGTCGCTGTCTCTAAATTCGTATCTAAGTATAACAGTCTTGGGGACTATGAGACAGGGAGGAGAATGTTGAAAGCCGGTATTCAGCTTATGGCTGTGACAGGTGTCATAGCATTTCTGTTATTGTTCTTTTCAGCAGAGCAAGTAGCAGCAAGAACATTCGGTGCTGATAGCGGCCTTGTTGAGGACGGAGCTATGGTCATTCGTATGGTCAGTTTCGCTTTGCTGGTCATTCCGCCGATGAGTATAACACGCGGCTTTTTCCAGGGCTATGAATCGATGGCTCCGACAGCCGTTTCCCAGGTCGTCGAGCAGATTGTAAGGATTGTTTTCCTTCTCGTTTCTGTTTTCATTATTATTCAGATCATGCAAGGAGAACTTGCTCAAGCGATAGGGTTCGCTACTTTTGCAGCCTTTATCGGTGGGATAGCCTCTTGTATCACACTTTTTGTTTACTGGAGAAAAAGGAAACCCTATCTTGATCGGCAATTAGCAGCACAGGAATTCACGTATGGGCTTTCTACAAAAGAGATGTTTAAGGAATTATTCAGCTATGCTGGTCCATTTATTCTAGTTGGGATTGCGACACCGCTCTATCAATTGATCGATCAGTTCACGTTTTTCAAAGCGATGGATGCGGCAGGATTAGGTGAACGTGCAAATGGTGCTTTCTCAGCTATGAACTTCCTGAGTCATAAGCTAGTCATGATTCCAGTGACGTTTGGTATTGGATTGTCGTTAGCGTTATTGCCAGCGATTACTCAGTCGTTCACAAATAATAAAATGACTCAATTGAATCGTCAAGTCAATCAGGCGCTTCAAATTATTGCTTTGATTATCATACCAGCTGTTGTTGGTCTGTCAGTTTTGGCAATTGAGGCTTATGGAACGTTTTATGGAGTTGAGCAAGTATTGTTTAAAGGAGATTTACTAAGATGGTACGCACCAGTCGGACTTTTCTTAGCTTTATACACCGTAACTTCTTCTATCCTTCAAGGGATTAACCGTCAGAATTTCGCTGTCATCAGTTTAGGGACGGGAATATTACTGAAACTCGCCACGAACTGGTGGTTCATTCAAATGTTCGGTGCTAAAGGCGCCATTATAGCTACAGGCTTAGGTGTAGCCGCAGCGGTGACTCTGAACTTTTGGAGAATCTTTAGTTCAATCGAATTTTCATACAAGCAATTGTTCAAACGGACGTTGCTCATCGTTATACTGACAACGGTCATGGCTTTAAGCGTATTCGTTGTGAAATGGCTATTAGGATTCCTTTTTGATCCTTTGGAAAAGAGAATCGATGCACTGATTGTGCTGTTGCTTAGTATCGGTTTTGGTGGTGCCGTTTATTTCTGGCTGACATATCAGACGACCTTATTAGAGCGTGTCCTGGGTGGACGCGTACGCATCTTAGATAAATTTTTAAAACGCAGGTAAAGGGGGTTTTTCTATGAGGATAGATAAACTTTTAGCTAATATGGGTTATGGAACACGGAAAGAAGTGAAAGGCTTATTAAAAGGCGGAAATGTGAGGGTGAATGGTCAACCTGAAAAAAGTCCAAAAACGCATATCGATCCCGCTCATGACTCTGTGACAGTCATGGGGGAAGAAGTAGAATACCGGGAGTTTATCTACTTAATGATGAATAAACCTGGAGATCTGATTTCTGCTACAGAAGATGCAAATGAGACAACGGTTATCGATATTCTTCAGCCTGAAGATTACATCTTTGATCCTTTTCCTGTTGGTCGATTAGATAAAGATACCGAAGGGTTGTTGCTGATTACGAATGATGGTCAGCTTAACCATCGTTTAACCTCTCCCAAGAAAGATGTTGGAAAAACTTATTACGCTCGGATCGATGGAAGAGTGACGGAATCGGATGTAGCAAAATTTTCAGAAGGAGTCATTCTGGATGATGGGTACAAGACAAAGCCTGGGGAATTGACGATTCTGAGCTCCGGTGAGCACTCGGAAATTGAATTGACGATAACCGAAGGAAAGTTCCACCAAGTAAAACGAATGTTTGAAGCGGTTGATAAAAAAGTGACTTACCTGAAGCGAATCTCAATGGGGGAGTTAGAACTTGATCCTGAGTTGGAATTAGGAGAGTATCGTGAATTAACCGATGAAGAAGTCGACTATTTAAAGTCAATGACAAACTTAGATTAAGAACAAAGGCGCTGGAGCAGGATGTCGCTCACCAGGACAAAAATATCCACAAGCAAAAATTTATAATTTCCTAGCGAAAATCAAAAAAACACCCGGAAGCGATTCCGGGTGATCTATTATCATTTATGAGATTTTTACTTTTTTTTCAGTTATTGTCCACTTTCCACGGTTAGGACTTGCTACAAGTCCATTATATTCCAATACACTCAGGTCTCTTTGCATCGTACGGTCGGTAATACCGAACTCATCTGCTAACTCGTTCGTTGATACTGTCCCTCGGTCTCTTATATAGATGTAGACAGCTTTAATTCGGTTGAGCATGCGTGATGACGGATGATTCAAAAAACCACTCCTTATTTTCATAACTTGGAATTTGTGGTGCCAGTGAATCTATGAAGTTGGTTTCATTCTACAATAGAGTATAAATGAGTGCTACATAAAAGTCCTGATTTTACAGATAATTCACTTAATTTACAAGAATTTAAAAAATGGAGGGAAATAATTGGTTATCATTAGAAAATTACTTTTGAAAATGGTGAAAATCAACAACACTGTTTTGTTCTTATCAAGCGCCCTTCTCGTGTTCCTCTCTTCTATTTTAATCGTATGGGTAGAAAATGATACGTTCCCTACATTGTTTGATGGATTTTGGTGGGTGATGACGACAGTGACGACAGTGGGATATGGGGACTATTATCCAGTTACCATTGCCGGTAGAGTCATCGCAATTATCCTGTATATCGTTGGCATTGGTTTGATCGGGGTAGTCATTGGAAAAATCATCGACGGACTCGCTACGTTCAGAAAAAAACGCTTGGAAGGTGATATTGTGTATAAAGGTTCAGGACATTTAATCATCATCGGCTGGTCACATAAAGCTCAATTTGCTGTGAAAGAGATCATGGAAACAGACGAAAAAGCTGAAGTAGTCATTATTGATCAATTAAAAGAAGCGCCTATACTCGACGACAACATTCATTACCTAAAAGGCGACGCCTCTGACCTGACAACATTGGAGCAAGCGAATGTTCCAAAAGCCAAAGCTGTACTCGTATTTGCTGATGATCAATTGAATAACGATCAAATGATTGATGGAAAAACGTTGCTGATCGCATCCTCGATTGAGGCCATTGCTTCAAATGTCCATACAGTTGTTGAAATTATGGAAGAAAAACATATTAAGAATTTCAAGCATGCTCACATTGATGAATTCATCATCTCCAATGAAACAATCTCCTCTCTTGCTGTGCGCTCTGCCTTTCGAAAAGGAGTCTCAGAGATTTATGGGCAATTGCTTCGCCGTTCAGTAGGAGAAGATTTATATCATGTCCCTGTTCATTCTTCGTGGAAGACGTACAGGGATGCCTTTCAGTCTCTTTTAAATGACGGAGCCACCTTAATTGCAGATCGCAATGATTTAGCCATCAACAGGAAACTAGACGAACCTATTCCAATGGATGCGGAGCTTTATGCAGTTTGTGACAAAGGGACTTATGAAATGATTATGAAGAAAGGGGCATTTTCATGAATATGAAACAACTTAGTGAGCAATATGAAGGAGAATTTCTTGAAAAGGTGACAAGAATTCTTGAAATACCAAGTGTTTATGAGGAAAGTGAAGAGTACCCATATGGGAAGCCGATCGATGACGCACTGAATACAATGCTGGAAATTGCCGATGCTGATGGGTTTTCAACAAAAAATATTGATGGACAAGCCGGTCATATTGAATTCGGTTACGGAGACGAGCTTTTAGGAATTCTTGGGCATTTAGATGTCGTACCTGCAGGTAAAGGCTGGACTACTCAACCATTTGAACCAGTGGTTAATGATGGAAAGCTGTACGCTAGAGGTGCACAGGATGATAAAGGACCGGTAATGGCCGCCTATATTGCGATGAAAATACTCAAAGATCAAGGCTTTAAGCCTCAAAAACGAATTCGGTTGATTCTCGGTACGGATGAGGAGAGAGATTGGAAAGGCATGGAACATTATTTTAATAAAGAAGAAATGCCCGCATTAGGATTTTCTCCTGATGCCTCTTTTCCAGTCATCCATGCTGAAAAAGGTCTGCTCGATTTTTACATGAACTATAAAGTCACCAACAAAGCGGACACTTCCTCGAATATAGAACTTATCAAGATCAATAGCGGGGATAGATTGAATATGGTGCCTGATGAAGCTTCGGCTGTTCTAAGGTCGAACAAAGATTTAAAGGATCAATTTCTACAGTTCATACATGACCATCAACTAGAAGGAGAGTTTGAAGAAGGCCACAACGAATGTACGGTTGTCGTGAAAGGAAAGTCGGTGCATGCGAGTACACCTGAATCAGGCATCAATGCCATTTCCGCATTGGTTTCTTATTTATTGACTTTACCTTTGAATGATGGAGATATTGAATTGTTATCAATGATTCAACGCTCCTTTAAAGAATCGGACGGGAGCGGACTTCAGCTAAACCAGTCTGACTCTGAGTCAGGCGAGCTAACATTGAATCTCGGGTCTCTTACCTGGGAAGAGAGTAAATGTCGATTAGGAATTAATCTCCGCTATCCTGTGACAGCAGATTCGGATTCCATCCTGTCTACCCTGGAGAAATTTACTCAGGAACATGGAGGCCATTTCGAATTATATGATCATTTGAAAGCTCTTTATATGGAAAAAGACCATCCATTTGTCCAGGCTTTATTGCGAGTTTATAATGACGCAACTGGAGAAGATCTGTCTGCTTTATCGATCGGAGGGGCAACATATGCGCGTTCACTTAATGCTGGAGTAGCGTTTGGCGCCATGTTTTCTTCGAGCCCTGATACGGCTCATCAGAAAGACGAACATGTTCGGATTGCAGATATGATAAAAGCCATTGAGATTTATGCTGCATCCATTTATGAATTGACGAAATAATAGAGATTAGTGAGGTAAGATTATGTCACGCCCACCTGTAGAAAAAACGTATCGATTTATTCAGATGTTTTATTTCTTCACATTCTTCAGCTTTGGATCCTTATTTCCTTTGCTATCTGTATTTTTAGAAGAAGAAAAAGGACTGAATCACACACAAATCGGTATCATCATTGCTGCTTTGCCTTTAGTCACCATCTTTATTCAACCCATTTGGGGGATGATCAGTGACTATACGAGAAGACCAAAAAGACTCTTAATGACTGCCTCAATCGTGGCGAGTCTTTTAGGCTGGTTTTATCCGCTGTTGCAAATCTTCCCTGTTTTATTGGTTGGAATCATTTGTATAGCTGTGTTTCAATCTGGAATCGTTCCTTTATCTGATAGCTTGTCATTGAATTTTGTACAGAAAAACGGCAAAGAATATGGCAACATCCGCTTATGGGGAGCGGTTGGTTTTGCAGTTTCTGTGTTTATCTTAGGAAGGGTAACGGAAGAAACAGGATCACTTAATTGGATTTTTTATTTCTTTTCT
>NZ_JRNX01000365.1 GCF_000786645.1 Halobacillus sp. BBL2006 | reverse complement strand
AGCGGGTGACTTCGATGTCACCCGCTTTTTTCTATTCTTCTTCCGATTGAAGTTCAACTATGATGGAACTCAGTACAGTGAAAAGTACAATAGATGCTAAAGTAAATGCAAAGGAAAATGTCATTTTAACGCGCCTCCTTCACCATGTTTGAAAACGTCCTGAACCAGGTGGTGCATGCTGAATGATGTCAGAAAGAGGGATGGTATATGCAAGGGCAATCAGAATAAAAGCAACCCCAATCCACAACTTCCAGTTTTCTAAAAATTTTGGTGTAGTTGAAGAATCACTTTCAGCAATAGGAAAATGCATGAACGTATCTTCATCAGCTTTCGGAGCCAACCACCAAAGTTGGATGACGATGAAGATTAACAGCACGGCAGACAGGAACAAGATCGATCCACCAACCGCCATAGTCACATGGTTAGACAGGATACCTTCAAACCAAGCTTGTGCGTCTTCATGAGCATAGCCCGTATAAGCGGTTCGTCTCGGTGCTCCCATTAGTCCCAATAAATGCTGCGCGGTACTCATCAATAGCATTCCTACTGACCATGTAGCGATTTGTAAAAAGGCAAGTTTCTGAAGCGACTTTGTGAACCGGCGTCCTGTTAAGTGCGGAATCAACCAGAAGGTCAGTCCAAAAAATGTCATCGCTACTGGTGTTCCTACTGTTATATGAAAGTGCCCAACCACCCACAATGTGTTATGAATCACTTCGTTCATTTGGAAGCTAGCGTTAATGATTCCACCTGCCCCACCAGGAATAAAGAATGCCATTGCAATGAAGATTGAAGTGAAGCGGACATCCTTCCAAGGGAGCTTTCTTACCCAGCCAAACAATCCTTTTCCTCCCAACTCACGGCCACGCAGTTCAAATGTTGCAAACATGGAGAACGCAGTCATCAGAGATGGGATAATGACCATGAAAGTCAGAACCGTCTGTAAAAACTTCCAAAAACTTGCGATTCCTGGTTCCGTCAATTGGTGGTGAAAACCAACCGGAATGGAGAACAAAATGAACAAGACAAATGATAATCGTGCTAATGAATCACTAAACACGCGTCCTCCAATTATTTTAGGGACAATCACATACCATGCCATATAAGCAGGCAGCAGCCAAAAGTAAACCAATGGATGACCGAAATACCAGAACAAAGATCGACTCAACTCCACGTTGATGCCATCTGTCCAGCCAAATGCCCACGGGATGAATTGAAAAACTACTGTAGCGACAACCCCTAAGCAGGCGATGACCCATAATACGATCGTAGCGACAGTCATGAATGCAAAAAGCGGACTTAGTTCACCTTTATTCTGTTTTCTCCAAACGACATAATGACCGACAAGGGCAAAGCCCTGAATCCATGTTCCGATGACAAATAATGCGAGACCGACATAAAACAATCCATGCGCTTGCAGCGGAGCATAAAATGTATAAAGAACAGAAGCTTGACCTGAGACGACCATAACAACGACAAGCAGCGTTCCAATAGAAGTCACCCAAAAGCCGACCCAATTCCACAAAAGTACTCTGGGTCCGAAATTTCCTAATGTTCGACTCATTCCAGATTGAAAGAAAGCAAATATGAAAAATGTCGTAAATACGATGGCCAGCAGTAATCCATGTGCAGTAAGCACTTGATAGTAATCAAGCCATGACGGTAATGTAAGAGCATCATTCCTAATAAATACTTGTAACAAACCACAAAGTGTACCAATAAGAAATGCTCCATAGGCAAAACCTAGATTCGAAAGGGCTAGACGTCGATCTCCCTTAGCAACTTGAGCTGCGTTCATTGTTGGACCACCTCGATTTCTGTACTCATAAAATGATGGCCTGAGCCGCAATACTCGTTGCAAACTACAAGGTAATTTCCAGGCTCATCAAATGTATGTTTTCTGTGATTGATTTGACCAGGAACGATCATCATATTTACGTTTGTACCGACAATAGAGAAACTGTGCGTAACGTCCTCACTGGTCACCGTAAACATGATTTCTTCACCGGCCGGAACCTTTATTTCAGCTGGATCATAGCCGAAAGCTTTTGCAATCAAAGAGACTTCGAAAGTTCCATCTTCCTTTTGGTGAACCCCGGGCTCATTAAAAGGAGCTGTTTCCCTGACCTTCTCCGGATCAATCGTCATGTGACCTCCTGAAGGTGTATTTCCTTGGTGGAAAGCACTGACTCCTACGACTGATAAAAAGATGATAAGTGCAAAAATACCGAATGCCAGCCAAATTTTTTCATACTTGTGTAAATGCATTAGAATCTCCCCCTACATTCGATCTATATACAAATAGAAAATGCTTACCCACATCAGAATAATTACGATCCCTACGGCGAACACACTGATAAGAGTCCCCTTCAAACTAGGCTCTGAAGAATGGTCTTTTTTCATTGCTCGAAGCCTCCTTATTTATGTAATTGATCTACTCTTATTGTATCTTTGGAAGGCTTGGTAAAAGTATTGGGGAATCCCCTGATTTTACTTCTCGGAAACCCTGATATTCTGAAAAGGAACAAAAAAAGAAACCTGAA
>NZ_JRNX01000364.1 GCF_000786645.1 Halobacillus sp. BBL2006 | reverse complement strand
CAGCCTATGAAAAAATGAATAAAAAAGGTTATGAAGTAATAGGGCAGAATTATTCGAGGAATCGATGCTTTGTTCGCAAACAGTCCTAATTCGCATATCGTACGGCGCAAAGGAAGAGATAAACATCTTTCGTAGGCAAGAAATGATAACCAACAAAAAATCGGTCTATACTGGGGGGCCTCTTATTCTTAATTGTTAAAAATATGTTACGATTATACATAATAAAAACCTTTTTTAAATGGAAGCAGAAACAATAAAAATATAAGCGACGTAAACATTCAATCGTAGTTTTCTTTTTAAGATATTAGAAGTTCATGGCGATCTTGAAGGTGCTAAATAACGAGGAATTTTGAAAGGGGATACATAACCTTGAACACGAAATACTTAGATTTATTGGCCCAAAAATATGATAGTGAAGAAAAAGTAGTCACTGAAATTATTAATCTTGAAGCCATTCTTAATCTCCCAAAAGGTACCGAGCATTTTGTCAGCGATCTACACGGGGAGTATCAAGCCTTTCAACATGTGTTAAGAAATGGATCAGGGAGAGTGAAAGAGAAAATAAGAGACATTTTCAATGGTGTCATCTTTGAAAAAGAAATCAATGATCTGGCGACATTAGTTTATTACCCTGAAGAAAAATTGAAGTTGATGATAAATGAATTTGATAATGAACAGGAATTAAACCAATGGTATAAAGAAATTATAGAACGCATGATTAAGGTCATTTCTTATTCCTCCTCCAAATATACACGCTCGAAATTGCGAAAAGCATTGCCTGATCAGTTTGCCTATATTATTGAAGAGCTCTTATACAAAACAGATGAATCGGCCAATAAGGAACAGTATTACACCAAAATGGTCCAGCAAATTATTTCCCTTGGACAAGCAGATAAGCTGATTACAGGTCTTGCTTACAGCACGCAACGGCTGGTCGTTGATCATCTGCATGTCGTGGGGGATATTTATGATCGTGGACCCGAACCCGATAAAATTATGGAAGCACTTATTAACTATCATTCTGTTGATATCCAATGGGGCAATCATGATGCCTTATGGATAGGGGCCTTTGCTGGTTCGAAGGTTTGTCTCGCTAATATTATTCGTATCTGTGCACGCTATGACAATTTGGATATTATCGAAGATGTGTACGGGATCAACCTTAGACCGCTTCTTAATCTTGCCGAGAAATACTATGAAGATAACCCGGCCTTCAGACCAAAAGTGCATTCAGATAAAATGACTACTGACCATGAAAAAATACAAATTACCAAGATACATCAAGCCATTTCGATGATTCAGTTTAAACTTGAGAGCCCGATCATCAAGAGACGCCCGAACTTTAATATGTCTGAAAGGCTTTTGCTTGAGAAAATTGATTATGATAAAAACGAAATCACGATTCACGGAAAAACGTACCCATTAGAAAATGCGTGCTTTGCAACGATAAACCCGGAACAACCTGATCAATTATTAGAAGAAGAACAGCAGGTGATTGATAAGCTGTTATTTTCAATTCAGCATTCCGAAAAGCTGGCTAGACATATGAAGTTCCTCATGAAAAAAGGCAGTCTCTATTTGAAATATAATGGGAACTTATTAATCCACGGATGCATTCCTTTAGATGAGAATGAAAAAATGGAAAAAATGGTGATTGAGGGTAAAACCTATGCAGGTCGTGATTTACTCGATGTTTTTGAACATTATTTGCGCCATGCGTTTGCATATCCTGAAGAGACCGATGACCTTGCGACAGATATGGTCTGGTATTTATGGACAGGAGAATATTCATCTCTCTTTGGAAAAAGGGCCATGACGACCTTTGAACGGTATTTCATCAGCGATAAAGAAACCCATAAAGAGAAAAAGAATCCCTATTACTATTTACGTGAAAACGAGGAAACCTGCCGAAGAATTCTAAAAGACTTTGATCTTAATCCGGATCAAGGTCATATTATAAATGGCCATACCCCCGTTAAAGAAATCGAGGGGGAGAATCCGATCAAAGCAAATGGAAAGATGATTGTCATCGATGGTGGTTTTTCCAAAGCGTATCAATCAAAAACAGGTATTGCTGGATACACACTATTATATAATTCCTACGGCATGCAATTAGTCGCCCATCAACATTTTAACTCAAAAGAAGAGGTACTAATGAAT
This sequence comes from Halobacillus sp. BBL2006, assembly GCF_000786645.1. Lineage (GTDB taxonomy): Bacteria > Bacillota > Bacilli > Bacillales > Halobacillaceae > Halobacillus. Next base: position 1,832 of record NZ_JRNX01000364.1, on the reverse strand, counting down.
GGAACAGATGTGTTATCCGTTAAAAGATTGGTGGATAAAGAACTAGAGAGGAAAAAAGTATCAGAAACGAATGTTGGCGAGGAATTATTACAGGAGCTCTCTCTTTTAAATAGTTTAATGGAATATCGTTACATGAATTGAATGGGATTCTTACAATCTAGCAAATTCTATGATTAAAATAATGCTTATTTCGGGTACTGCAAAGCTGTTAAATTGGGAAGGGCTTTCGTAAGGGTGCACAAGCTTGAGAGAAAGATGCAGGGACCTCCGAATTTTCTTCGAAAAGTGATGAGGCGTCAAGGAGGAATCCGTATTGATCGATAAACTGAATGCCATCTTAACGAATAAAAAACTGAGTGGAGCACTTGCTGGAGTCAGCATACGTCTGGCGGAAACAGGTGAGGTCATCTTTGAACATAATGCAGATAAGCGACTGAAGCCTGCTTCGAATATGAAGTTGTTCAGCGGGGCGGCGGCTCTTGAAACGCTTGGTGTTGATTATACCTTCACAACGGAGATTGTGGCAGAAGGAGAAATAATAGGAGATAAGCTTTATAGTGATCTATATTTAAAAGGAAATGGCGATCCTACGTTACTAGCGAAAGATTTGGATGAGATGGCTGAATCGCTGAACGAACTAGGGGTCCGGGAAGTGAAAGGCAGCTTAATCGCCGATGATACGTGGTATGATGATGTTCGGTTATCCGAAGATATTACATGGACTGATGAGACGCAGTATTATGGCTCACAGATATCGGCGCTCACCGTATCTCCGGACGAAGACTATGATGCGGGGACGATCATCGTTGCTGTTTCTCCTTCAGACAAAGTAGGTGAGCAGGCACGGATTGAAGTCACTCCGGACAATGATTATGTCCAAATCATGAATCAGGCAACGACGGTTTCTTCAGAATCATCCGAGGATATTTCCATGGAACGAAAGCATGGAACAAACCAGATTATCGTCAAAGGCACCATTCCCGTTGAAGCAAGCCGTTTTCGTTCATGGGTGGCTGTTTTTGAACCTACGGGACTTGCCTTGAGCCTTTTCCAACAGGCTCTGAAAAAACAAAGCATTGAAGTCAATAGTGTGAAGAAAGAAGGGGGAAAAGCCCCGGGCTCCGCCAAAATAATGGTTTCTAAAGAATCCATGCCGCTTAAACAACTTTTTATTCCGTTTATGAAGCTAAGCAATAATGGTCACGCAGAAGTGTTCGTAAAAGAGATGGGGAAAATCATCCATCATGAGGGAAGCTGGGAGAAAGGGCTTGCTGTCGTTACATCCTATCTGAGCGAAATCGGAGTGAACACGGAAACCCTTTGTCTCAGGGATGGATCGGGAATGTCTCATGTCAATATGATTCCGGCCCACGAGATCTCTGAGCTTCTGTTTCAGGTCCAGGATAAGAATTGGTTTCCGGCTTTCTTGAATTCACTGCCCGTTGCAGGAGTCGGTGAAAGGTTAATCGGCGGCACGATTCGTTCGAGGATGGAGGGTACTGCAGCAGAAGGAAACGTCAAAGCGAAAACGGGAACATTGGCTGGCGTTTCATCTTTGTCCGGGTATGTGATGACACAGGATGGAGAGAATTTGATTTTTTCAATCGTCTTTAATAATTATCTTGAAGAAGTGGAAGACCTGGAAGATGAGATAGCTGTAGTTTTGGCGGAACATCGTTTTGTTTCAGAAGAATAAATAGAAGAAGCGGACTTGTATCAATGACAAGTCCGCTTTTTTATACTGCCGCATCAGTTTTTTTGTCTTCATTACGGTCGATGACGGCTGAACCGACAATGTCTCCTAATACGTTAGAGGCTGTCCCTGCCATGCC
>NZ_JRNX01000363.1 GCF_000786645.1 Halobacillus sp. BBL2006 | reverse complement strand
AGGAATCGCCCATGCGGGGGTGGAAGGAGATACCCAGGCTGTTATTGCTGCTTCGTATATGCAGCCAAGTCAATTGAGAATCGCCGATCAAATGAGTCGATCTCCAGACTATGAGTCAGAAGGTCTGTACATGGAAAGTGGCTTTGTTGATGAAGAACAAGGGAAAATCCGGATTGATAAATTACAGGAGATTGTAAAGAAAAGACCGGATCTTGCAAGTTTTGAAAGGAGAATGACGAATGGGTGAAGCGATAGTAATAACCTCCGGAAAGGGAGGAGTTGGGAAAACAACAACAACTGCTAATCTGGGGACCGCTTTAGCCTTGCAGAATAAAAAGGTGTGCCTCATTGACACAGATATCGGTCTCAGGAATCTTGATGTAGTCATGGGGCTAGAAAATCGAATCATCTATGATATTGTGGATGTCGTAAAAGGCCGCTGTAAAACAAAGCAGGCTCTAATTACGGATAAGCGTTTCGACTGTCTTCATCTGCTCCCAGCAGCTCAAACCTCTGATAAATCAGAAGTGACACCTGAAGGGATTAAAGAAGTCGTAGAGGAGTTAAAACAGGAGTACGATTATATCGTCATTGATTGTCCTGCAGGTATTGAACAAGGATATAAAAATGCCGTCGCCGGAGCGGACAAAGCCATTGTCATTACCACTCCTGAGAAGGCTAGTGTAAGGGATGCTGATAGAATTATCGGTCTTTTGGAACAGGAAGACATCGAGGCTCCGAAGCTTGTCATTAACAGGATCAGGAACCACATGATGAAAAGTGGGGATATGCTTGATGTCGACGAAATTGTGAATGTACTATCCATAGATTTAGTTGGTATTGTCATTGATGATGATGCGGTCATTAAAGCGTCCAATAGTGGGGAACCTGTAGCGATGAAGCCGAATTCCAAAGCTTCCATTGCTTACAGGAATATCGCGCGACGTATTTTAGGCGAAGCTGTTCCTCTTCAAAATCTGAATGAAAACAAAGGGATAATTGCAAAAGTCAAGCGCTTTTTTGGAATACGTGTGTGATAGATTAAGGTTCACTATAACCATTTATAGTGGACTTTTTTTTATGCTTGAAACTGGACAAGTTTCATACATATACCTTTCACTCTCTCCATAGAATGGTAGAAACAAAGGTTCCAAGAGAGAGGGGATTCCTGTGAAAAAGAACATACAGCACATACGTAAAAATATATCTGAGCGTAAAAAGAAGCGTGTCCAGCAGAATGCACCTCCAACGAAGCCATTTCTCCCGCCTCAAGATGAGGAGATGCATGGTTACCCGCCTATCGTTTCAGGTTACGGAAAGAAAGTTCCCACTACGACTTCCAAGAATCGGACAAGCCGTTTAGGAATCCAGGTACTGCTGGCTGCTTTGCTGTTTGCAACTGTCGCTATCGGTCAGAACACAGATTTTGCTCTGCTTGATAAACCAGAACAATGGGTGACTGGCCAGCTTCAAGAGGATTTTCCATTTGCAAAAGCAACAGCCTGGTATAGTGAACGATTTGGAGACCCCCTTCAAGTCGTCCAGCCGAAAGATGAGACCCGGACAGGAGAACTGGCGATGCCTGTGAACGGCACGGTCACGACTCCTTTTCAAAATAACGGAAAAGGTATTGTTTTAACGACAGAAAATAATTCTAAGGTTAAAGCAGTGAGAGAAGGAACGGTAGTTTTTGCGGGAAATAATGAAGATACGAAAAAAACCGTCATTCTTCAACACGAGGACGGAAGTAAAACAACCTATGGCTATTTATCTTCGATTGACGTACATTTGTATGAATATGTTCAGGCGCAGAGCAGCCTTGGTTCGGTAACGTCAGAAGAGGGGTCATCAGCTGAATTTTATTTTGCTATTGAAAAAGACGAGCAATATCTAGATCCTGTAGAGGTCATCAAAGTGGATGAAAGCTCTTAGCCTGACACAGAGCTTTCACATTCACCCCCTCTTCTTTTTACTAGCCCTATCCGCATTTCTTACGGGGGCCTTCTATGAATTTGTTATTTTAATAGCCCTCGTCCTCATTCATGAACTTGGCCATTATTTCACTGCAAAGTACTATGGTTGGAGGATATCAAGGATCGAGCTATGGTTATTCGGGGGAGCCGTTGTCAGTGAGGAACATAATACACGTCCTTTCCATGAACAGGTCCGTGTCGTTCTTGCTGGACCGGTTCAGCACATTTGGGTTTACGTATTGCTGGGTTTCCTCGAAATGGTTTATGGTCCTCACTCCCTCTTATCTGTGGCGTTTTTTTATAACAGTCTCATTCTTCTATTCAACCTTCTGCCTATATGGCCCTTGGATGGAGGGAAACTTGTCTTTTATGCGATGAATCAATTTTTTACGTTTCAACAAAGTCTTCTTATTACTTTACTAGCTTCCATTGCCTCGATGGCACTTGTTGCGTTTTGGTTAACGATTGATGGACGTTGGACGCTGGCTGGATTACTGCTTACAGCCTTTTTGCTTATCGAAAACGCTCTTGAATGGAAGCGTAGAACCTATACACTTATGAGATATTTGCTCTTTTGTACCTATAGGGACTGCAATAAGCTGAAGCCGAAATATATTAAAGTCGAACAGGACCTGCTCGTGAGAGATGTACTAAAAAATATACGCAGTAATCGTAACCATTTGTATGTGTTGAAACAGTCGCCAAGTTTATATATAGTAAATGAGCAAGAATGTCTCCACGCATACTTCGAGAAGAAGCAAGTCGATCTGCGTTTGCGAGATGTACCTAAAATGGCGCTGTGAGGGATCATATGAGAAAAATCATCCTACATACAAAGTCTTCTGAAAAAACTGGGCTTGTACTCGAAAATGAACAGATTTGTGAATATATCGTTGAACGGCCCGGAAGCGAGGTTCTTTCGGGTTCTATTTTTGTTGGAAAAGTTGAAAACATTCACTATGGTATGCAGGCGGCTTTTATAAACATTGGACAAGAAAAAAACGCTTTTTTAAATCTCGATCAAATTCCCTGGGCAAAGGAAAGTATGGAAAAAACGATGAAAGTGGGGGAAACCTTATTCGTACAAATAAATAAGGAAGCCATCGGTGAAAAAGGAGCGCAAGTGACTGCTGATTTAACGATTCCTGGCCTCTATTCCATTTTTCAGCCTATGGGCAAGAAAATCTCCGCATCAAGAAAGCTTAATACTGACAAAGTGGAATCAGTAAGAAAAACTCTTGGCAGCATCTTGGAAGATAAGGAAGGAGGCATCATCCGGACAGCCGCTGGAGAGGAACGTATTGAAAAAGTTGGAGAAGAGTTCCGTCGTTTGAAGGGGATATGGAAAGAACAAATTGCCCCTCTAATGGGACATAAACCGCAAATGGTATGGAGTGATCCTATGCTCCCTGATCAGCTGATAAGGAAATATCCCGTACATTCTCTGACTGAGATTATTGTTGATGAAGTGAATGTGAGCCTTTATCTGAAGGAAAGATATCCTTCCCTTGAAGATAAAATCAGCTGGGTGAAGCAAATAGAAGAAAAGCTGCCTTTAGGAATCAATGAACTTCAGGAACAATTGATCCAATCGGTTGTTGAATTAGACAACGGGGTTCAATTAGTCATAGAACCGACAGAAGCTATGACAGTTATCGATGTCAACAGCCATCAGTACAAAGGAAAAGCAATGTCGAATTCACAAGCATTTGAGGTCAATCGAAAAGCTGCCTTACATGTGTGTAAACAAATTAGGCTACGAAACCTTTCAGGAATGATTTTGATTGATTTTATCAATATGAAAGATTCTTCATTAGAAAAACGTCTCATTAACTTTATGAGACAGCAAACTCAAAAAGACACGACAAAATCAAGCATTCTCGGTATGACAAGGCTTGGTATTATGGAAATGACAAGAAAACGGGAAAGTGTAAGCCCTGTCCAAACACTAAGTAAGCCGTATCAGCCGAGTTTTGATCAAGCAACAATGGTGTACAGGCTGGAACGTGATTTGCTGGCTTATGCGAGTCACCCCTCAGAAGCTATTCTTATTCGTGTTAATCCTGAACTTTACAATATGAAAAAACGATTGCTTTCTCGCCAGATTTCTAGTAAAATTCCACAGGAGCTGTTTGTTAGGCAGGATGTCGATATTCCTGACTATCAAATTGAGCTTGAAGGGTCCGAAGACATGGTGCTGGAAGCGATCAATCGTCGAAAAGCACATGTTGACAACTTGTTTTGAACTGTGGTAACATTGTTTTGTTATTCTAGTAGCACTCCGATGCTACAACCGCACAGAACAGGTTCTAAACCGTTTACGGTACCTGAATGGCGAGTCTGAGTAATTCGAGGAGGTGCAAGTATGTACGCAATTATTGAAACTGGTGGTAAACAGGTTAAAGTTGAAAAAGGCCAGGAGATTTACGTTGAGAAAGTCAACGCAGAAGCTGGTGAAACTGTAACGTTTGACAAAGTTCTATTTGTTGGTGGAGCAGATACAAAAGTTGGTGCTCCATTTGTTGATGGTGCTTCTGTAACGGCTAAAGTTGAAAAACAAGGTCGTCAGAAGAAATTGACTGTCTTCAAATACAAGCCGAAAAAGAACTACAAGCGTAAACAAGGTCACCGTCAGCCGTACACGAAGCTAGTCGTTGAAGAAATCAACGCGTAAGGTTCGTTCGGATGATTGAAGTGAAAATGATTCGCTCAAATGGAGCGATTGCAGGTTTTGAAATTTCAGGACATGCTGAGAGTGGTCCATATGGTCATGATCTTGTATGTGCTGCTGTTTCAGCTGTATCGATCGGTACAGTCAATGCGATCGAGCGTCTATGCGAAATAGAGCCTCATGTTGAGCAAGGAGGAGAAGGCGGTTATTTGAAGGTCACTCTTCCCAAAGAGCTGACAGATCAAATGATCACTAAAGCTCGCACATTGCTTGAAGGCATGTTGGTCTCACTCGAAACCATTGAACATGATTATCATCAATATATAAAAATATCACACCGATAAGGAGGTGGAGATTCATGCTACGTCTTGATTTGCAGTTTTTCGCCCAGAAGAAGGGTGTAGGTAGTACAAAAAACGGCCGTGACTCTGAGTCTAAGCGTCTTGGAGCTAAGCGTGCAGACGGACAACAAGTAACAGGTGGATCTATCCTTTACCGTCAACGCGGTACTAAGGTTTACCCTGGAGCGAACGTTGGCCGTGGCGGCGACGACACATTGTTTGCTAAAGTAGATGGTGTTGTTAAGTTCGAACGTTACGGACGTGACCGCAAAAAAGTTAGCGTTTATCCTGTAGCACAGGAAGCGTAAACGAATATTGTACGGTTTCAAACGTAAAAGAAGCCGCGCTGTGCTTATAGCATAAGCGTGGCTTTTTTGTATTTACAAAGCTTAAAGATTCGAGCATCCAACGATTTACTCTTTTTTAAATTGAATGAAGGTGGACTGAGGGAACATCGTTTAGTTTCTCTTTCATCTTTGCTATAATTTTTATTATTATGGGTGAACGAGGGAGCTGAAGCTGTTGGTGGAAAAAGAAATCATTACGCTGCTTAGACATAAGCGTCATGACTGGATGAATCAAATTCAGCTGATCCAAGGATATGCATCACTAGGAAAACAAGAGCGTTTGATGGATCAAATTGAAGAATTGATAACAGAGTCTGAATATGAAAGAAAATTGTTGAACAGTAATGCTGTCCAATTTCCATTATGGTTACTATCATTCAATTGGAATCATGAACAATTCAGATTGAAGTATGTCGTTAAAGATGAACTTGATTTATCCCGTCATGATGAGAAGCTGACAGCTTTAGCCAAGCGAATGTTAGAGCTAATCGATGATCATACGTTGGAAGATGAACTTTATGAAGGAACTGTTCATCTCTATCAGGGGTTTGATTCGGGCTCGATCGGTTTAAGCTGGGAGTGGGAAGGTCAATTACATAATGGAGAGTCCCTGAAGCAAAGACTAAACAATGAAGGATTTATTGCGACAGTCTTCGAAGATCAAGAGCTATCCATTGAGATGATGATAGGATAAAGAGGTGAAGAGTATGTTTGTCGATCAGGTTAAAGTATTGGTTAAAGGTGGCGACGGAGGTAACGGTCTCGTCGCTTATCGACGTGAAAAATATGTTCCTAGAGGTGGACCTGCCGGAGGGGATGGAGGAAATGGCGGCGACGTTGTTTTTGAAGTTGATGAAGGGTTAAACACTCTTATGGATTTCCGATATCAACACCATTTCAAAGCCAAGCGCGGAGAAAATGGAATGAATCAGAAGCAGCATGGAAAGAATTCAGATCCCCTTGTTGTAAGTGTCCCGCCTGGAACGACCGTTAAAGATGCGGATACCGGAAAGGTGATTGCCGATCTAACGGATCATAAACAACGAGCTGTGATCGCTAAAGGCGGTCGTGGTGGACGGGGGAATGCCCGTTTTGCTACGGCAAGAAACCCTGCGCCTGAGATTGCTGAGAACGGAGAGCCAGGAGAAGAACTAGATGTCGTCGTTGAATTAAAATTATTGGCGGATGTCGGATTGGTCGGTTTCCCTAGTGTCGGGAAATCCACATTCCTTTCTGTAGTGACCGCAGCCAAACCAAAAATTGCGGATTATCATTTTACAACGCTTTCTCCAAATTTAGGTGTTGTTGAGAGTCAGGACCATCGTAGTTTTGTCATGGCTGACCTCCCGGGGCTCATTGAGGGGGCACACGAAGGGGTTGGACTTGGCCATCAATTCTTACGCCACATTGAACGCACGCGTCTTTTGCTGCACTTTATTGATATGTCGGG
>NZ_JRNX01000362.1 GCF_000786645.1 Halobacillus sp. BBL2006 | reverse complement strand
TTCCCCAACGACCCTAAAACTACATAAACATCTCGAAATTGAGTCTTCCACAATCCTACACTAATCCTTGATTATTAAATTCATTTGAAATTTTGTGGATTTACGAGGGTATACTCCCACTCCTTACCGAATGGACGCATTATAAAAAAGCAGAGGCTCACAGCCCCTGCTTTTTTGCAAGACATTTATTCAACTGTAATAATTTTAACGTCAATCTCGCCGCCAGGTGTAGCAACCTTCACCTGATCTCCAACAACATGGCCGATCAAGCTCTGAGCCATAGGAGAGTCATTTGAGATTTTACCTTCAAAAGGATCCGCTTCTGCACTTCCTACGATCTTATACGTCTCTTCATCTCCGTCAGGAAGCTCTTGGAACGTAACTGATTTACCCATAGAAACAGTATCCGGGTTATCATTATCATTTTCGATGATAACAGCGTTACGAATCATGTTTTCTACTTGTGTGATTCGAGCTTCGACGAACGCTTGATCATCTTTCGCTGCGTCATACTCTGAATTCTCAGAAAGGTCACCGAATCCACGTGCGATTTTAATACGTTCCACCACTTCTTTACGACGCTCAGTCTTTAAGTGGTGCAACTCTTCTTCTAGTTTTTGTTTACCTTCTTCAGTCATGTAATAACTTTTTTCTTCTGCCATAATCGTTTATACACTCCTTTAAATGCAACAATAATAATGATTCCCCACATATAGGAAATGAGCGGTACGGCATGTACGCTCATTAATGAATTACTATACTTTACCCGAGGACATAATGATTTAGAACTACTATTGAAAACTATGCCAGATTTTTGGTAGCATTTCAACTATTTTCTTTACTAATTGTCTGGCCTTTCTCTTGAAGGACTGTCTGAATTTTAGTTGCCATCAGATCAATAGCGACATGGTTCTGGCCGCCTTCTGGAATAATGATATCTGAATATCGTTTCGTCGGTTCAACAAACTGTAGGTGCATAGGACGAACGACATTGATATATTGATCAATAACAGAATCAAGTGTGCGGCCTCGTTCGTTAATATCACGCAGCATTCGGCGTATAATACGAACGTCTGCATCTGTATCGACAAACACCTTAATATCCATCAAGTCTCTTAAACGCTCATCTTCTAAAACAAGAATTCCCTCAACGATGATGACCTCTTTCGGCTCTACATGAATTGTTTCATCAGAACGTGTATGAATCTTATAGTCATAGGTTGGTTTTTCAATGGGCTCTTGATTGATAAGCAGCTCCAAATGCTCAATAAGCAGATCATTATCAAAGGCCAATGGATGATCATAGTTCGTTTGTAATCTTTCCTCAAAAGGTAAATGGCTCTGGTCTTTATAATAATAATCTTGCTCTAACATTAATATTGACTTATCTGCAAAACGTTGAATGATGGAGCGGGTAACACTAGTTTTCCCTGATCCCGTTCCTCCAGCGACTCCAATTACAACAGGTTTATCCTTCATTTTCTAGGGTTCTCCTTTCATCCCTTATCTTCAAATCTCTATAAGCATTTATCACTTTTTCACCGTTATGGCGACCCCATCCCCAACCGGGACAATCGTCGTATGATAATCCGGGTGACGAACAAGCCATTCATTGAATTTGCGAATTTTCCCAGCGATTTTCGCCATTCGCGCACTTGCCTGTCCATCGTCAGCCACAAATCCTTTGAATAGAACATTATCTGAAATGATAACGCCTCGCTCTGTAAGCATTGGTGCATACAAGTGAAAAAATTCTTCATATTTCCCTTTAGCTGCATCGATAAACAATAAATCAAATGGCCCTTCATCTGCCACTTCCGTTTCTAATTCAAGAGCGTCTCCATGAAGAATCTTGATACGATCCTCAACACCAAATTGCTTCACATTAGAGACAGCTTCTTCGTATCTTTTTGAATCTCTTTCAATAGTAACGATGTGACTGTTCTCGGATGCTTCTAGCATTCTGATGGCAGAATAGCCAATGGCTGTTCCTACCTCTAGGATATTAGAAGGTTGATGCATACGAATCAGCTGCATCAAAAAGTCTATGCCAGATGGCTCCATGATCGGAACACCATTTTCTCTAGCGTAGGCCTCCATTTTTTCTATTTGTTCGGATGGCTTGGATCGCAATGAGTCTAAGTATTCTTCTTGCATCATCACGTTTCATCCCTTCACACAAAATTAACATCTTGTTTACAACCATAATATTTTAACATAAAAAAAAGAAGGAATGCGAGCTTTCTCGCCATTCCTTCTAAAAAAATCAGTCACCTGTAATGTACTTCTCTTTTAACTTGTTATGTTCTTTCAATGTTTCAGCGTAATGAATCTCTCCATCTGCATCAGCAAGGAAATATAAATAGTCATGGTCTGCCGGCTTAGCAGCAGCTTCAATTGAATTCTTATTGAAGTTTGAGATCGGTCCAACCGGTAGTTCATCTACATAATAAGTATTGTATGGATTTTCAATCTCTAAATCTTCGTAAAGAACACGCTCTTTGTGCTCACCGTGTGCATATAGGACAGTTGGATCTGTTTGTAAAGGCATGCCTTCATCCAAACGATTATAAAAGACCTCAGCAATCATTTTACGGCTCTCTGCTGTTCGTGCTTCATTTTCGACCAGAGAAGCCATCGTCACAGCCTTATGAATGACTTGTTTTTCATCTTCATCTTCAAATGCTTTCAGCTTAGAAAGATCGTCTTTATAAGGCAATACGACTTTTTCTGTCTGTTCCAACATTGTCTCTACGATCTGTTCAATCGTAGGATTATCGATGTAGAAGGGATAAGTGGCCGCGAACAAGTATCCTTCAAGTGGATACCGGATGTCTTCCTGCAAGATTACATCACTTAATAAATCAGGATGCTTCTCGATCAGCTGTTTGACATACTCTTCGTCATTCACTTTATCCATGAATTCTTTCTTAGTAAAGTCCGTCTTTTCAGCGAAAATTCCTGCGATCTGTTCAAGATCCTTTCCTTCAGGTACAGCTACCTTAAAAGCAGGCTTTTTGACAAGTTTTCCTGTTTTTAGCGTTTCAATGATCTCATCAAGGCTCATGGAAGATGTAAACTGATAATCACCTGCCTGGAAACCAGACTCATTGTTGAACTTCGTATAGAATCTGAATATCAAATCATTTTTGATGATGTCATTTTCTTCAAGAATCCCAGCAATTTGAGATGTAGATGATCCAAGTGGAATGGTAACATCTTTGGCATTATTATCGTCTGGGTCAACAGGTTCGAGCGCTGATTTTACATAAAAATACCCGGAAAGTCCTCCAACCACAATCACTAGTATTAGTACAGTCAGGATTATTGCGACAATTTTCCGTACGGTACTCGCTTCCTCTGTACGTTTTTGCAGTCGCTCTTTATATTTATTTTTGAAGTTTGATTCGGACAAGGGACTTCCTCCTTTCATCCGGTACATTATACTACATAAAGATAGAATCTTTCTACATTTTCACTTAATTTTCTACAATAGTTGGCAGGTTTTCCCACAAAAAAGTCTGCAGCACCTGCTGCAGACTTTTTTGATGTAATTTAAGCTAAGTCTTCATCTGTTAGAGTATTCAACATTTCCTCTACCATTTCCCATTCTTCTTCTGACTCGATCTGGAATAAGGAAAGATCATCTTCTTCGTTACCTTTTTCTTCGTAACGGAAAGCGAAGACCTCTACCTCATCCCCTTCTTTTTGCTCAGCAGGAATCACTGCAATATACGAATGTCCAGTTTGGTCCACATCAAACGTGAACAGCACCTCAAATAAATGTTCTTCCCCATTTTCATCCGGAATAATGATCCGTTCTTCTTTTTCTAATGCCATGCCTAGACTTCCTCCTTTATTGTTTAGCGTCCAAATAACTTTGTAAAATCATGACGGCTGCCATCTTGTCAATGACTTTCTTACGTTTCTTACGACTCATATCTGCATCGAGCAAAACACGTTCTGCAGCCATCGTTGTCAAACGCTCATCCCAAAGATGAGCTGGAATATCAAATTCATTTTCGATCCAGTCGGCGAAATGCTGGCTGGCCTCTCCACGAGGACCCACGGTGCCGTTCATATTTTTTGGGAAACCGACGACCGCTTCTGTCACTTCATGTTCGCTAATGACTTTACGCAATGGCTCCTTAGCTGTATCATAATCCCGCTCGTCCCATCTTAGTGTCGTCAGCCCTTGTGCGGTCCAGCCTAAGGCATCAGATATTGCGATGCCTATTGTTTTTTCACCTACATCCAAACCTATCTTTTTCATTCAACGCCCTCTTTATTCTTTTCTAAATAAAATTTGACTAACTCCTCAATCAACTCATCTCTTTCGATCTTACGTATAAGGTTCCTCGCATCATGATGACGCGGGATGTAAGCCGGATCTCCAGAAAGGAGGTAGCCTACGATCTGGTTGATCGGATTGTAGCCCTTTTCTTGAAGAGCGTTGTGTACAGACAATAGTACAGAACGGACGTCTTGATCAAAGGGTTCTTCTGAGAAATTAAATCTCATTGTCTTGTCCATGCTCATTACAGTCACCTCGCACAAATTTGTCTTTACTCCATTATATACCTGTTTTGCGTTCAGGAAAAACTAGGAGTTTTGACTAGCATATTCTTTAGCGTATAGAAGAGCCTCTGGAATTTTAGAAGCGTCTTTTCCTCCTGCCTGCGCCATATCCGGACGGCCTCCACCGCCTCCTCCGCAGCGAGTGGCCGCTTCCTTAATTAAATGACCCGCATGATACCCTTCTTCTACTAAGTCTTTGGATACTCCTGCAATCAATTGAACTTTATTTCCATTAGGCGCTGCTAAGAGAATAATTCCGGAGTCCAATTTCTGCTTAAGGTCGTCGACCATTGTACGCAAAGCATTCATGTCCTTGACATCGACCTGTTTCGCAAGCACCTTCACTCCATTTACCTCTTCTACTTCGTCCATAATGTTTGATGCTTCCATATTAGACAGCTTCGCACTCAAGGATTCATTTTCTTTCTGAAGATCTTTGATTTCTTTATGAAGAACTTCAATGCGGTCAGGAACTTGCTCCGGCTTCGTTTTCAAAAGTTCTCCTGCTTCTTTAAGCAAGCTTTCTTTGCCATTCATATATAGGTAAGCATCTTTGGCAGTCACAGCTTCCATTCTTCTTGTACCAGCACCGATTCCAGATTCGGATACGATTTTGAAAAGACCGATTTCAGCTGTATTGACAACATGACAGCCTCCACAAAGCTCTAAGCTGTAATCCCCCACCTGGACAACACGTACAGTATCCCCGTACTTCTCGCCAAACAAGGCCATAGCACCTTTTTCTTTCGCTTCCTCAATGGAGTTATATTCAATTGAAACAGGGATGGACTGCCATACTTTTTCGTTGACGATTTCTTCAATTTTTTCCATCTCTTCGTTAGATACAGAACCGAAATGAGAAAAGTCAAAACGCAGGCGATCCGGTGCAACAAGAGAACCTGCCTGGTTGACGTGCTCACCTAATACATCTTTTAATGCCTGATGGAGCAAGTGGGTAGCTGTATGGTTTTTCACAATGAAGGAACGTGATTTCTGATCAACCTCTGCCTCAACATTATCGCCTTTTTCAACTGTTCCATCCTGTACGACAGCTTCGTGCATATGCTGGCCGTTCGGAGCTTTTTGTACATTTGTCACTTCAAGGGTGGCTTGTTCACTTTTTAGCAGCCCTTTATCTGCAATTTGACCGCCGCTTTCAGCATAGAACGGCGTTTGATCAAGGAATACATACACCTTGTCTCCCTTTTCCGCTTGGTCACTGAAATCTTTGCCTTTAATAAGTTCAACGATTTTCGCTTGTGTACGAAGTTGATCATAACCAATAAATTCACTTTCAACATGCACTTCTCCAAGAACTCCATCTTGAATTTGCATAGAGTCTGTTTTCTGGCGTGCGTTTCTCGCACGTTCTCGTTGCTTTTCCATTTCAAACTTGAAGCCGTCTTCATCAATGGTAAATCCAGCTTCGCCTATATATTCTTCTGTCAGCTCTTTTGGAAAACCATACGTGTCATATAGGCGGAACACTTCTGTACCAGGAAAGATATTGCTTCCTTTCTCGGACTCTTCTTTCATGATTTTTGAGAGGATAGAAAGACCTTCATTTAAAGTTTCATGGAAGCGTTCCTCCTCTGTCTTAATGACATTTTGGATGAAGGCTTCTTTTTCTTTAACTTCAGGATAGAAGTCTACCATTATTCTTGAAACTTCTGGTACTAATTTATACATAAACGGCTCGTCTATTCCAATTTGTTTAGCAAAACGGACCGCACGACGCAACAATCTTCGCAGTACATAACCTCTTCCTTCATTTGAAGGCAGAGCACCATCACTGACGGCGAACGTAACAGTTCTCATATGGTCGGCGATCACTTTAAATGAAGAGTCGAGTTTTTCTTTATCTCCATAATTCACATTCGCCAATTTCTCTGTTGCCTCAATGATCGGTTTGAACAAATCAGTTTCAAAGTTTGTGTCCGTTCCCTGAATTACACAAACCATCCGTTCAAGACCCATACCAGTATCAATATTCTTCTTCGGAAGAGGTGTATAAGTGTCATCAGGGTTGTGATTGAATTGAGAAAACACAAGGTTCCATATTTCTAAGTAGCGGTCATTTTCACCACCTGGGTACAATTC
>NZ_JRNX01000361.1 GCF_000786645.1 Halobacillus sp. BBL2006 | reverse complement strand
ATTCGGCCCGATGATTCCAACTAAATCTCCTCTGTTCACGGAGAGGCTGACCCCCTTTACTGCTTCATTACCATAATAAGAAACATGCAAATCTTGAATAGAAATGGCAATATTCTTCATCATTTTTCCTCCCTTTTTACAATCAAGATCCTGCGATATTTAAACTTTTCATCTTTTTTCCAACACCTTCATCTAATCATAAGTCTCAAATATTTGAAAAAGACGAAAATAATTAGCTTAAGTCATTTAATTTTCCCGCACGCAACTTTTAAGGTAAAAATTTTTGCTTTTATAATATATGGCGCCAACAACAAAAAGTTTCCTTGATGCAAAATATATAGATTAACCCATGAAAAGTCAAGTGTTTTTAGAAGAGACTTACTCATCTATAAATAAAAAATCGTTGTGTAAACGTTCTCAAAAAAGACACATTTCTTATCGTTGTAATCCTTCAAATCGTAGTATAATAAAAGTGTAAAGAAGATCACTTGAATTACAAAAGATAAACAGCTTAGGTGGCTCAACCATCGCGAGTTCGTTTCCAAACGAACTGGAAGGCTCTGACCTTGAACGGTACGCAAGTTTTTTCAAAACATGTTTACCCTCCCTGGATCAAGGCATAGCCAGCGCAAGCACTTTCGTGACAGCAGTGTCCTGTTTGAAAAGAGGTTCTCTTGAAAAGAAAGTGAGTAGAAACGGGGCGAAATCTTAAACGGTACGCTTCCCCTTTGCTTTTGACAAGGATCCAATGAGTGTTCCCCTTGTCTTTCAGCATACTTGAGAACCTGTATAAGACTTAACCAAATGCAAGAGGAAACGAATCTTAAAGAATGACCCTATGAAATTTCCAATTCCTACAAGGAAGTAAGGGATGATTCTACCCTGGTTGAGTCACCTAAGTTGTTTATAAAATGTTTATTCTAACACCACTCATTGGTGTTAGTTTTTTTTATCCATTTATTTGAATACTAAAAAAATGAGCGGGCTATTCCGCTCATTTTTCATTATCCTTGTATGATTTTCGCTTTAAATTTTCTGCTCCGCGGCCCGTCAAATTCACAAAAATACAGCCCCTGCCATGTTCCAAGCACGAGGCGACCATCTTCTATGATCAGCGTTTGAGCATGGCCGATAGTGCTCGTCTTCATGTGGGCGGCCGTATTCCCTTCCATGTGTCGATCTTCTGGATGTTCCCATGGGTAAACTTCGGAGAACCGTCTTAACATATCCGTCTTCACATCCGGATCTGCATTTTCGTTGACGGTTAATCCAGCTGTTGTATGCATAGAGGATACCACCACGAGCCCATCTTTAACGCCTTCTTTGCTGATCCATTGTTCGACCTGAGATGTGACATCGATCATTTGGTCATGCTGGTTCGTTTTCAATTCAAAAATTTTTTTCATGAAGATTCACCTCCGATTTGTGATAAAGCATAGCCTTCCAGCTGCTGATACTTCTCATTTTCTTCATTGAAAAAAGTCTTTTCATGGACTTGAAATTCTTTATCATCGAAATTAACGTCCACCACTGATTTGTACACATAAGTTCCATTCCCTCTAAGCTGGATGGAATAACGTTCGTCTGTTTTCTTTACGACACAATTGACGAGACCGCCTTTATTGATCACTACAATTGGTGTATCCAATTCATTTGGACCGAGCATTGTTGATACGAGGGATGAGGCTGACATTGCCGTCCCGCAAGCATTAGTTAATCCAACACCGCGCTCATAGGTCTGGACGAAGATTTTGTTTTTCTCTAAGATTTTAACGAAGCTGACATTCACGCCCTTCGGGAATACTGCTGGCAAATTGTTCGCCTTCTTTCCAACGTGAAGTAATTCATCCTGCAGCACCTCGTCCATGATCGAAATGATATGTGGATTCGGCACGCTTAAAGCTGTAAATGTCCGCTCATTTGATAGTTCAGGTATAACCTGATCAACCACTTGTTCCTCCTTCACAGTCATTGGAAGTGACGAGGCCTCGAAGGATACAGGTTCAATAGCAACGGAAAACGTATCGATGCCCGGATAAATCTCAGCGACTTGCGAAGAGGCTAAGACCGCCTTTTCTGTTTCGATGGCAACCTCAGTTTTTCTCAGTTTTTCAATCACATAACGGGCGACGCAACGCAGACCGTTTCCGCACATTTCTGCTTCAGTTCCGTCTGAATTAAACATCCGCATCCGAGCTTCAGCCTTTTCACTAGGCATGACAAAAAGAATGCCATCAGATCCGATCCCTTCCTGACGGTTACATAGCAATATGGATAAATCTTTTCGCTGCTGTTCCGTAAATGAATAGTTCTTTGTCATTTCATCAATCATGATGAAATCATTCCCAGATCCATGACACTTGATAAATTCTATTTGCACTAGCGACTCCCCCTACGCTTTTCATTTTTATCATCATAGCATACATACTCAAAGGGTTAGAAGGATGTGTTTTTCTTCATATAAAATGGAATTTAATGTTAAAGTATTAAAAAGGAGGAAACGATCAGTGAAGAAACGAAGAGAATGTAATTATTGCGGAGAACCGGTTCCACATAAGAAAATTATCTCCTCAAAGTTAGACCACATCGTTTGTCCAAATTGCAACAAATCCAATCAACTGGCAAAGTCTACTCAGTGGATCTGGTTCTTTAGTATTTTTCTAATCATCTTCATTTCCGGGGTGATCTATAACTTAGACCATTCCTATCTCATCACTGTCACCTTAAACGCCCTCATCTGTTTGCCTCTAATTGCAATGATCTATCTTTTTACAGTTAAATTAGTAGAATAGAAGGAAGGTGATTCAGTGTGTGCGATAATTACATAGATATGAGTGATTTGAAATAAGTGGTGAGTGATTGTACTGAGCATTTGAGTGATAGACTCCAAAAATCGATGGATACTCTAACATATTTAATTGATATGAAGAGGGAATCCAATTTTATAAGAACACGTCTACTCTAAGGCATACACAAGTACACCTGAATGACATTACGAAACTGAAGGTTTCATTAAATAAGAGGCAAGTTCTATAGCTAGATCGATACCGAAATTTGGAGTTATTCGATCCAGTTAAATGATACAATTTTAATGAGGAGGGATCAGATGAATAAAGAGTTTCGTGTAAAGATCGGCTTATTCAGCAGCCTTCTCTTATGTCTGGTTGGTCTGTATGACTTAATAGCTGAAGAAACCGTAACAAGTATCAAATACTTCCCCATAATTCTTGTCATAGCTGGATTTATCGGAGCGATAGGCAACTATATGGAACTAAA
This sequence comes from Halobacillus sp. BBL2006, assembly GCF_000786645.1. Taxonomy (GTDB): domain Bacteria; phylum Bacillota; class Bacilli; order Bacillales; family Halobacillaceae; genus Halobacillus. The sequence goes on along the minus strand of NZ_JRNX01000361.1, from coordinate 1,648 downwards.
GAAAATCAATAAAACCAGATAACGAGCAAAAAAAAATTAGGCAGCGGTCTGCCTAACATCAATATTTTTGCACGTCCCATAGTTGTCGATCTCTTAAGATAGAATTTAGTTTTTCGGCTAGAGTTTTAGCTTCATCCAGTTCAGTGAAAACTTTATCTTTTTGAATCAGAGTTTCCTTTAACACTTCTTTCTTTCCACTGTTATTTCTGACTAGCTTATACATTCTTCCTACCCCTCCACCGCTTGAAGTAACAAAGGTGTAACCTTGTATACTATTATTATAATTTTTGTCCACGTAGATTCAACGGAGAGAATTGTCTATAAAAGTAGAATACGTGTTTTCTATTAGACCTTTTCTGACATACGTATCCATAAAAAAGCTCAGAGTAAAACTCTGAGCTTTCCTAATAAGAAGGTTTTTCATTTAATTAGAGTTTGATTTGCTATAGTGCGTTTCGTTCTCATAACTCTGTTCAGGTAATTTTCTTCCTGAAATAAACCAGCCGCCTATCGCAATCGATAGTAATACTGTCCAGAAAGTGATCGTCCAAGGTAGACCATGAGCAAAGTGTTCATCCAGCACTCCAACTTCTTTATGCGACAGCGTAATAACCGCAAGTTTTACACCAACCCACGCCACAATCAAGTAAGCAGTTGTTTCAAGACTTGGACGTGTTTCAAGCAGTTTAACGAACCAGGTTGCAGCAAATTTAATTAAGATTAACCCTGCAATTCCTGCCGTTATGATGACGATAAATTTACCTCCATCCATGCCGCCAAACTGTGGAAGTGGAGAATTCGGAAGCGCTAAAGCAAGGGCTACAGCAGCAAGAATAGAGTCAATAGCAAACACGAGATCTGCCAGTCCTATCTTTACGACCGTCGGCCAAAAACCTTTACCTTTTGACGGATGTTGCTCTGTCGATTCTGAATCATCCTCATCAGAGCCTCCAATGATATTTTTCAGACCCAAGTACATGAGGTAAACGGCCCCAATCGCTTGAACTTGCCATACATTGGCTATAAATGAAATGGCAAAAAGAGCTCCGAACCTAAAAATAAATGCACCAATGATCCCGTAATTTATGGCACGTTTCTTTTCATCTTCTGGTAAATGTTTAGCGATCACGGCCAGTACCAAAGCATTATCAGCCGACAATAAACCTTCCAGGCCAATCAGGATTAATAATGTCCATCCGTATTCTATCCAAATGGAATCCATGGGTATATCTCCTCTCAAAATAAATAGAGGCCTTTACCACCTTCACATGGAAAAGACCTCAAAATATAGAGACCTTTACCGAGTTGGCAAAGGTCTCGCTAGCAACTTGATAGCCGCCAGTAGTGCCGAGAGTAATCTATGTTACTCTGTATTGACGACACTACTGTTAAAGCTACTCCCCTTTTTAAACTATTAGAACTATACCAAGTTAATTCCTAGTGGTCAAGTTTCTTATCCTCCCTGAGGCTTCTCTTCGCCATTACTCCTTTAGCTTTTTGGTTATGTTGGATGATCTTGCTGTTTCTCGTTAGATAGATATTTTGGTATATGGATAATAATAGTTATTCAGCAAACGTGCAGAATTCTGTAAGACTCGATTTCGAAATGTTTATGTAGTTTTAGGGTCGTTGGGGAAGGGCTCGTCTA
>NZ_JRNX01000360.1 GCF_000786645.1 Halobacillus sp. BBL2006 | reverse complement strand
CTCAGTCCAGTCCATACGCCGCTGTTCGAGGCGCATCCACCTTTAAATTAGGAGTCTCCTCATTCCCCTACGCCTTTTACCAAGTGAACAGCTCGAAATCATACTTGCGATAATCTTCCCGATTTGTGGAGGAGAAACAGTTGCAACGCTGGATTCGTAGCCATTCTATTCGCCCCATCTCCTTTCACAATATGAGAGTTTCGAGCTCTAATTTTTGAAATGGGGGCCTGAAAACTGGGAGACTCCTGCGGGAAAAGAAGGGCTGGCTAGACCCCACAGAGCGCAGCTCGAGGAGGCTGGCCGTCTTCCTCGCGGAAAGCGAGCGGTTTCCAGGCCCTCATTCGTCACCATAAAAGTCTCGAAACTGAGTATTCAACAATCGGGAGCTTTATCATAATAAGAAAAATCGATACCAAGAGCTAATTGCACCAAAAAAAAGCAACTCCAACTATCGGAATTGCTTTAGAGACACACATTCATTTAAATGCTTTTACGATTGAGTTAACTGCTCGCGCAAGTTTTTCCTTAAGATCTTCCCTGTTGTGTTTTTAGGCAATTCACTCATGAACTCAACACGAGTCGGAAGTTTATACTTAGCTAAGTGCTCACGGCAATACTCGACGACTTCTGCTTCAGTCAGAGTCGGGTTTTTAGAAACGACAAAGCTGATGACTGTCTCCCCTAGCTCTGGGTCTGGAGCACCAACAACAGCAACCTCCGTCACATCCGGATGATTGTAAAGCACCTCTTCAACTTCACGAGGATACACGTTATACCCGCCTACAAGGATCATATCCTTTTTGCGGTCAACGATATAAAAATAACCCTCTTCATCCTTGCGAGCCATGTCCCCTGTATAAAGCCAGCCATCACGAATGGTCACAGCTGTTTCCTCCGGCAGCTTGTAATATCCTTTCATCACATTCGGACCTTTGACTATTAATTCACCGACTTCTCCTACAGGAAGCTCGTCGCCGAGTTCATCAACGACTTTATTTTCAACGTTACTAATATTCGTCCCGATTGACCCCGCTTTCCGGGGACGATCCAGGGGATTAAAAGCTGTGACAGGTGAAGCTTCTGACAAGCCATACCCTTCTGAAATACGGACATTGAATTGCTCTTCGAATGAATTCAATAAGGAGACTGGTAATGAGGAACCCCCGGATACGCAAATGCGCATGTTACGGAACGTGTGCGTCTGCTCTTTACCTGTTTGCAATAAATAGTTGTACATAGTTGGAACTCCAGCAAAAACCGTAGCCTTATAATCTTCCGCAATCGCAAATACATCTTGAGGAGAGAACTTAGGTACGATCAAAACTGTTCCGCCGCTCATAAGAGGAGCATTCAGAGCTACGGTTAAGCAAAATACATGGAACATAGGCAAAGTAGCAATGACGCGATCTTCCGAATTGATCGCCAAGTAATCGGCGACATCAACAGCATTGGAGTATAAGTTGTTATGAGTTAACATCGCACCTTTTGGTTTGCCGGTCGTTCCTGAAGTGTATAGAATGACCGCTACATCTTCTTTATCCAATGTGGGACGCTCATAATTCAGACTTCCTTCACCCAAAGCTTCTGTAAACGGTTTCATTTTCAAGGATAATGAAGAAGTTGATAAATCAACCCCAACGCCGGTTTCAGCAACAAAATAGTGATAGACGTCTAATTGCTCGTCCATATGTTCAAATTTCTCAAGCAGCACATCCATCGTTATCACTACTTTGACATCACCATTTTTCAAAATATAGCTCATCTCATCGGCCGTATAAGTCGGATTGATTGGAATAACGGTGATACCAGCTCGTAAAGCTCCATACAGTCCAATCATAAATAAAGGACTATTACCACTAACCAAAGCTAAATGATCGCCTTTTCCATACCCTAACTGTGATAATTTAGAGGCGAACTTCGTTACAGATGCATCAAATTCCTGGTAGCTTACACGTTGACCTTGAAATATGTAAGCTTCCTTCGAAGGATGCTGTTGAGCCGTTATGGACAGCTGTTCACTTAAATTCAAATCTTGCTCCCCCTTTGCATAATGAATGAATAGTCATTCATTATATGCTTTTAAATTTTCACTCTAATTATAATATACTGAAAATTAACATTCAAGAAAGATAAAAGAAAGACCGTCCCTTTCAAAGGACGGCCTCTTCATGTTAGTACACCATATCCAAGAAGTCTTCTTTGCTGATTTTCCCTAAGTAATGGGAGATATCCATGTCTCCAAGTGCATTTGAAATAGCCTGGCGCTCATATTGCGTACCGATCAACGCTCCTTCAATTTCACTAATGTCACCAACGCCGAAAAAGTCACCGAAGATCTTCGCATTCTGGATATACCCTTTAGTTACATCAAGACGGATATCATAGCTTCCTGCTCCCTCAATCCGCTTCGTATGCTGGATATTGAATTTCGGAGACTTACCGTAATTCCAATCCCAGTTTTTATAACGTTCGTCCGCAAGTTGATGAATGTTTTCCCAATCTTCTTCTGTCAGCTTATATTGAGGTACATCCTTAACATCTTCCACATCGAAAATGTAACGAAGAATCAAATTCTTAAATTCCTCCATTGGAATTTTTTCTTCTAGGAATTCAGAAATGTTTGCAACACGACTGCGAATCGACTTGATTCCTTTGGACTTAATCTTTTCTGTTTTGACATTCAATGCTGAAACAACGTTTTCAATCTCAGAATCAAGCATCAACGTCCCATGACTGAACATACGTCCTCGCGTTGAAAACTGAGCGTTACCCGAAATCTTACGTCCATCTTCAGCGACAATATCATTACGGCCGGATAACTCAGCATTAACGCCAAGCTTTTTCAATGCCTCCGTCACCGGCTTGGTGAATTTCGCAAAATCATGAAAGCTATCTCCATCATCTTTCGTTATGAAGCTGAAGTTCAAGTTTCCAAGATCATGATAAACCGCTCCACCGCCAGACAAGCGACGTACGACGTGGATGTTGTTGTCTTCGACATAGTTGGTATTGATCTCTTCTACTGTGTTCTGATTCTTACCAATAATGATCGAAGGTTCATTGATGTAGAAGAGTAAATACGTTTCATTGATATCAAGGTTTTTCAACGCATACTCTTCAATTGCTAAATTGATCCTCGGGTCATTGATCCCCTCATGATCGATAAAAAGCATTCTTCTCATCCTTTCTCATTCCTGTCTCTAATTCCTTATTGTAATCGTTTCGACAGGATAAGACAATTTATCTACACCTATTTATTTGGTCCAAGTTAATCCTTCTTCTGCCAGTTGAATCGTACCGTTGAATTCATCTTCTGCTTCCTGTCTCAAACGGGTCAATTGACCAAAGTGAGGTAAATGACTGAGCCATAATGTATCGACCTCTGCCTTAGAAGCAATAGTGGCAGCTTCCGAACTTGTCATATGACCTGCTCCCTTTCCATCCATTCCTTTATAAAAATTTGTATCCGTAATTAATAAGTCAGCCTGTTTCGCAAAATCCACCCATTCTGGAAAATAGCTCGTATCCGCTGTATACACCACCGTATCCTTCCCATCCGTAATCCTCATTCCATAACAAGGCACCGGATGCTTGGTTTTTTGAAATTCAATTGTAAAAGGACCAACTTGCAGGGCATCATCAGGGTCATAAGCACATCCTTTCGTAAACTGGTGATTCAATTGTTGAAACTTCTCTGGATCTTCTTTATGCGCATAGATAGGAAGGACTTCTTCTGTTTCATTTAAGGTATTTTGTACGAGGCACGCATATTGAAGCGGCCCGATATCAGCCATGTGATCATGATGATAATGGGAGAGAATCACTGCATCAAGATCAGTCACTTTACTGAACTGCTGTAATCTCGATAACACTCCACTGCCACAATCCACCAGCATGGTAAAATCACCTGACTCAAATAAATATCCGGATGTAGCACTTCCAGAGGCGGGATAAGCGCCCCAATAGCCTACGACTGTCACTTTCACTATACAACACTCCCTGGTTCTTTTTTCCTAATTGTACATTGTTTTATAACAGGTGGTTGATTTCTGCATATTGTTATAATACAATGGCTTTACATTCAAAATATTAAAACAATTTGAAGGGGGACTTCCTTATGATGAATGTTATTGAATTTTTCCGTAACTTGCCGAAAAAACACTGCACAAGCTGTGGTAATGTAATTGAAGAGAAAGCGGACTGCTACGGAAACATTTGTGATGATTGCGACCACCCTGCTCGATAATTCTAATATTCCACAAAACAATAAGATTGGAACATATGAATTTGGAGCAGCTGTCATCAGCTGCTTATTTTTTTGTACTATAACAGCTATTCAAAAAACAAGCGCCATTCACCACAAGAATGACGCCAGACGATTTCAGCTGATTTGTTTGCTTTTCTTCACCCGCAAATAATAGGCGATAGGCTTTATCGCCAACCATACGAATTCAACTACCACCACACCATAAATTATATAAAGCATCCAGCTGAGACGATCGACTCCTGCATGCGTTTGTATATCCAACAGCATAGTGAAATTAATTACATATAAGAAAGTTAATGTGCCGTAGATAGAGGTGAAGGTGACTGCGACTCTCTTCGCATGATCCATTTTTTCCTCACGATCACTATAAAATTGCGGTGGAATTTCTGTATATTCCTTTGAACAGATCGCCCACTTAGAAAAGGTTGATTTGGAAACAAACATCAACCTCCAGCCAGTTTCTCGGTGAATATCAAAATACCCAGGCTGGTGTGATTTCTTATAATAATCAACAGCATAGCGTACCTTCCTGGAGGAATGTTTGACAAAATGATACCGGACGCCAGAGAAACTAATACGTTGCAACTGGTAACCTTCTTCCTCCATTTTCTCCAGCCATTCCTCTAATTTATCGGGGGAAAACTGCCAGCCGAACTTCCACTTTCTCACTTCCTTTACTTCCTTCTTTGCCTTGGATTGTTTCAACGCTCGATCTATACTTTGTTGAGAATTCATCAGCCTTTGATTCGATCTATAAAGTTTGATTGTCGAATAAGGTACAAGACTCCAAAAGACTACAGCGGCGAAAATGGTTACAAGCCAATAAGGACTACCTACAATGGTGACATCACTACCAGATACTAGAGACATAATCGTCAGCGATAAGGGCAATAACGAAGAAATAACCATATACCCAAAGACGGCCATGTAGAGATACATCCACTTACGAGTTCGTTTATATATACCTTCATGAAGAGGAAACGCACGAATTTCAGATGAAGGCCTCTCATTGCAAAGGATTATCCATTTTCCTGATTGCACTGCCTTCTCCCATCCTTCTTCAATTAAACTGTGAGATAAGAGATGAGAGCGTTGGAACTCGATGTGATATGTTACTTTTTTTGGCTGACTTTTTTGAAAAATAAACTGGCGGGTCTTTGAATTGAACTGAACCAATCTCCACCCATCCCTTGCCAATTCTGCCAGCCAGCTTTCTGTTTTCTGCACGTCATAACTCCAGAATGGCCTGAACTTCTTCTCAATCATCGAACTCCTCCTCATAGGCAAGTGCATTGGCGTGCAATTCTTTGATTCTTGCAAATTCCTCTCTAATCAAGCAACGTCCTACTTCTGTAATTTCATAAAGCTTCTTCCTTTTTTCATCTGCAAACATTGTAATGATGCCATCACGCTGCATTTTCATGAGGGTGCCGTACACCGTGCCCGACCCCAGCCGGATCCTCCCATTCGTGATGCTATCAACATGTTTAATGATTCCGTATCCATGGCGCGGACGCGTAAGAGAAAGAAGAATATAGAAAGCTGTTTCTGTCATGGGAATGTATGTTTTTGTTAACTTTTTCATCGTTCACCTTTCCCTTTTGTTAAACTATGTCACACTATGACTATATCGCGCTGTGACATAATTAACAAGAATAATTTGGAAAATAAAAACCACCATTTTTAAAATGGTGGCAAGAGTAAAATCTATAAGTAAAAACCCATCACTGAAAACGTTTACAATTCTGACACAACTTACCCCATCAAACTTTGCAAAAGGTGGTATAATAAAAGTGTAAAGAAGATCACAAAAAAACAACTACTAAACAACTTAGGTGGCTCAACCATCGCGAGTTCGTTTCCAACGAACAAAGACGCCGGCCCGTAAAGGAACACTAACCCTGTGAAAAGGATGGAGAACAGCCTTGGAATGGTCAGGCGCTCTGGCAGATCTACAGATCGAGGGTAGATTGAGGGATGACTTTGTAAGACAATGACCTCTTTGCAAGAAACAGAAACATCATGAATGAGGTAGCCAGACAAAGAACTTCAGCCCTGCAAATGCTCCGTCTCTTCTGTTTATAGAGTCTAGCGTCATAAGAAGAAATGGAGAAAAATCGGACTTAACCAAAAGGAGAAGGAAACGGA